>JAEWKL010000823.1 GCA_023386115.1 Pseudomonadota bacterium | reverse complement strand
CACGGCGGCCGGGGGCGGGCGCCCCCGCCCCGGCAAGGGCTCATCCTGCCACCACCGGCGTCTTGCCCGCCGGCAATCCCGCCAGCACCGACTCGCCGATATTCAGGTGCGCCCGCACCAGCGCGTGCGGGGTCAGCGCCATCCACTGGTTGAGCGACACGTCAGCATAGGCCGGGCTGCGAAACAGTTCGAGGAAGCGCAACGGCGTCGCGCCGGTATTCTCGATGTAATGCCCCATGGCGAAGGGCACGTAGCCGACGTCGCCGGCCTGGTAGTCGAAGGTGCGGGCCTTCGATTCGGAGCCGAACACCGTCATCCGGCCCTGCCCCGAGAGATAGTATTGCCACTCGTCGCCATTCGGATGCCAGTGCAGCTCGCGCAAGGCCCCGGGCTCCAGCTCGACGAGGGCCGCCGCAATGGTCTTCGAGGCCGGAAAGACCTTGGAATCGGTGATGCGGACGGTGCCGCCCTTCGTCCGCACCGGCTCCTGTGCCAGCATGCGGTAGCTGAAGCCTTCCGGCACCGGGCCGGCGCCGCCGGTCCGATCGCCGGCGAGCGGGCTCGGCATCGGCGCCGGGAAGATGTACTTCTCCGTGGAAGGCAGCCCGGCCAGGGCCGCGTCCGGCACCCCGAAGTTCTTGGCCAGGATGTCGCGCGGGGTGTGGGCGAGCCAGTCGGTGATCAGGAAGGTCGAGTCTTCCGAGAAGTGGCCGTCGTCGAAGACGAGCAGGAACTCGCAGCCGTCGACCTCGCTCTCGAGTCCCTGGATCGAATGCGGGATGCCGGACGGGAAGTACCAGAGGTCGCCCTCCCCGACATCGTCCACGAAGGTGCGGCCCAGTTGGTCGACGGCGGTGATGCGGGCGCGGCCCTTGAGCATGTAGGACCACTCCGCCTCCTTGTGCCAATGCATCTCCCGGGCGACGCCGGCCTTGAGGCGCATGTTGACGCCCGCCATGGCGGTCGAGACCGGCAATTCGCGGATCGTGGTCTGGCGCGCCCAGCCGCCCTCCTCCAGGCGCATGTGGCTGTCGGTGAACGACCATTTGAGGTTCGGCATCGTGCCGTGGTCGGTCTTCGGCGGGCGGGTGGTGAACGGCTCCGCGTTCTGCCGGGCCGGGTTGGTCGGGCCGACGATGTCCGCCCCGTCCCTGCCGCGGATCGGCGTCGAACCGGATGGCCTCTGCGCGCTGGCGGCGGTGCCGACGAGGCCGGCCGCCGCGGCGGCCAGCGTGTCACGACGGGAGATGAGCGTCACGGGGCGGCCTCCACCTCAAGGCGGGGACGCGATCTCAGGGCCCCGCATGGCGCCCGACAATGCTCCGCCGGCCAGCGGGTTCCGGAGGGTCTGCGCCGCCGGACCGGGATCCCCGCGGCCCAGACCCGGAGGGGCCCGGCGACCGGACGGCCATGCGCCTCGCCCCTACGAGGCCGGGTCTGCTTCCGACGGATCACCTGCCTCGACCGGCCGGAAGCACGGCACCGGCGTGCCGTTCCTCGACGCCGCGAAGACCAGCCGCACCCGCTGGCCGACCGCGATCTCCCCGGCCTCGCACTCGACGAGGCTCGTCAGCATGGTCGGCCCTTCCGCCAGGGTGACGTAGGCGATCGCGCGCGGCGGGTCCTCGCGGGTGAGAACGGTATAGCTGTAGACCGTGCCGTCGCCGGAGGCCTCCTCCCAGGCGGTCTCGCCGAAGCAGAACGGGCATAGCTCGCGCGGATACCAATGCGCCTTGCCGCAGGCCGCGCAGCGGCGGAGCAGGAACCGGCCCTCGCGCGCCGCCGCCACGAAGGGCGCGGCTTCGGGGCTCGCGGGCGGATCGGGCCAGTCGCCGTCGCGCAAGGGAAGCTGTGTCATCGTCTCACTCCCTCCCGAGCACCAGGGTCGCGGCGCCGTGGCGGCTGCCCAGCAGGCCGCCGATCCCGGTCGCGACGGCAAGGTCGCAGTTCCTCACCTGCACGGCCGGATGCGCCTCGCCGCGCAATTGCCGCACCGCCTCGATCACCTTGGTGATGCCGCCCCGGTTGGCCGGGTGGTTGTTGCACAGGCCGCCGCCATCGGTGTTGAACGGCAGCGTGCCGGTCCCCGAGATCAGGTTGCCGTCGGCGACGAAGCGCCCGCCTTCCCCCTTCGCGCAGAAGCCCAGATCCTCGAGCTGCATCAGCACCGTGATGGTGAAGCTGTCGTAGATCGAGGCGTATTTGATGTCGGCCGGGGTCACCCCGGCCTCCGCGAAGGCCGCGGGGCCCGAGTGTCGGGCCGCCGAGTAGGTCAGGTCGACCTCGCCGCCGAGCTGGCCCTTCTGCGCCTCGCCCGCCCCCATCACCCGCACCAGCGGACGCTTCAGGCTGCGGGCGATCTCGGGCCGCACCACCACCAGCGCGCCGCCGCCGTCGCTCACGACGCAGCAATCGAGCCGGTGCAGCGGATCGGCGACCATCGGCGAGGCGAGCACGTCCTCGACGCTCACGACGTCGCGCAGCATGGCATGCGGATTGTGCTGCGCGTGGTGCGAGGCCGCGACCTTGATCCAGGCGAGCTGTTCCGCGGTCGTGCCGAATTCGTGCCTGTGCCGGCGGGCGCAGAGCGCGTAGAGGTTGACCGTGGTCGGGCCGAACGAGGTCTCCCAGGCGCTGTCCGGCGCGTCGGCGACGACGGGTCGGGCCGCGGTGCCGGAATGCCCGGCGCTACGGGGCCGGCCGGCCAGCGTGATCAGCGCGACGGTGCATCGGCCCATCGCGATGGCCTGCGCCGCATGTGCCACGTGGGCGATGTAGGAGGCGCCGCCGATATCGGTGCTGTCGAGGTGGCGCAGCGTGAGGTTCATGTAGTCGGCCATCGCCAGCGGCCCGAGGCCAGGCGCGTCGCCGGCACAGAAATAGCCGTCGACGTCGTCCTTGGTGAGCCCGGCATCCGCCAGCGCGCCGGCGGCGGATTCGGCATGGAGCTGGGCCACGGTCTTGTCCGGGGCCTTGCGGGTCGGGTGCTCGTAGGCCCCGACGATATGGGCGCGTCCGTTGATCGTCATGGTCACACCGGGTCCCAGGAGAACACGTCGGGGCTGCGGTCGAGCGGGGCGAGGTGGCCCGACAAGGCCGGCATGCCGTGCTCGGCGATGGTCTCCGGCGTCCAGCCCTCGGCACGGTGCACGCCGCGCACCGGGCGGGGATGGTTGAAGATGAACAATTCGTTGTGGCGGGCGGCGAAGATCTGGCCGGTGATCCGGCTAGCGGCGTCGGAGGCGAGGAAGACCGCGAGCGGCGCGTTCTTCTCCGGCCCCATCGCCTGGAGCTTGGCGACGCGGGCCTTCTGCTCCGGGGTCTCGGCGGGGATCGAGCTGGTCATCCGACTCCAGGCGAAGGGCGCGATACAGTTCGAGCGCACGCCGAAGCGGCCCATGTCGAGGGCGATCGATTTCGACAGGGCGGCGATGCCGAGCTTGGCCGCGGAATAGTTGGCCTGCCCGATATTGCCGATCAGCCCCGAGGTCGAGGTCATGTGGACGTAAGATCCCGCATTCTGGCGCCGAAACGTCTCGGCGGCGGCGCGGGAGACGAAGAAGCTGCCGTTGAGATGGACGTTGATGACCGACAGCCACTCCTCGGGGGTCATCTTGTGAAAGATCTGGTCGCGCAGGATGCCGGCATTGTTGACCACGATGTCGAGGCGGCCGAACGCATCGAGGGCGGTCGCGACGATGCGTTGCGCGGCCTCCCATTCAGCCACCGTGTCGGTGTTGACCACGGCCTGCCCACCCCGCTGCTCGATGATGGCGCGGGTCTGTTCGCCCGGCGTCGCCGAGGTCTCGCCGAGGCCGCTGAGGCTGGCGCCGACGTCGTTGACCACCACCTTGGCGCCGGCCAGCGCCATGGCGAGGGCGATCTCCCGCCCGATGCCGCCTCCGGCCCCTGTGACGAGCGCGACCTTGCCGTCCAGCATTCCCATGGGCGTCCTCCTTAGGTCTCATCGCCCGCTTCAGGGCGGCGGGCGCTTCTCGACGAAGGCCCGGGGGCCCTCGCGGTCATCCTCCGAGGCCTGGGGGCGCGGGCGGCGGCGCTCGCGGCGCGCAAACCCGCCTCGTCGGCATCGGGTGCCAGCCGCGCGACCGCCAGGCTCTCGCGCACGGCGAGCGGCGCGTTGCCGGC
>JAEWKL010000765.1 GCA_023386115.1 Pseudomonadota bacterium | reverse complement strand
CATGCTTGCCGAACGAACGTGCTTGGCCGGTCTGGTGGTCAGAGCGGGGTGATCGCAAACCCGATCCCATCTCGAACTCGGCCGTTAACCGCCCCAGCGCCTATGGTACTGTGTCTCAAGACACGGGAGAGTCGGTCACCGCCAGACCTGCTAAGCACGCACACCTTCCCTCTTTACGAAATAAAATCTCGTCTTGAACGACAAGACATATTAAAGCCCGCTGGATCATTCCGGCGGGCTTTCTTGTATGTCATGTCAGCATGGGCCCGCACGATGCAAGCCTGAGCCTTTTGCTCAGGGCACGATCTGCAGGATGGCCTCGACCTCGACCGTCATGCGATTGGGCAGCGAGCCCATGCCGACCGCCGAACGGGCATGGCGACCGGCATCGCCCAGCACGTTCACCAGGAGATCCGAGCAGCCATTGATGACCTTCGGGTGGTCGGCGAAGTCGGGCTCGGCATTGACCATGCCGAGGAGCTTCACCACCGCCCTGATCCGCGACAGGTCGCCGAGCGCCGCCTTGGCCACGGCGAGGAGTTGCAGCCCGGCGAGTTGCGCATCGGCATAGCCCTCCTCGATCGTGGCATCGCGGCCGAGCCGACCGGGGCGGTAGGTGCCGTCCGACCGCTTCGGGCCTTGGCCGGAGAGGTAGAGCAGGTCGCCGACGATGCGGAACGGAACGTAATTGGCGACTGGCACCGGCACCTCGGGGAGGGTCAGGCCGAGCTCGGCGAGCTTCTGTTCGGGTGTCATGCGTCGATCCTCATCGGGGGCGCGGCCGTCGGTTCGCCGCGGTCGCGCTCCGGTCCAGTCGGGGTGATTGAACCGCCCCACGTCAAGGGACGCAACGGGACGGCGTCCCCCCGCGGATGAGAGAGTGGGCGATCGGCGTCGCCGCGGCGAAATCCGTTGATTTCCCGCTTGCGATCGCAACACACTCTGCATGCCGATAGCGGCCAAGAAGACGAGCGGGTCGCCGCCATGTCCCCTCCTACCCTGAAGCAGATCCGCTTCTTCGTCGCCGCGGTGGATTGGGGCAGCCTGTCGCGGGCGGCAGCGCATCTCAACGTGGCGCAGCCGGCCCTGAGCCAGCAGATCGCCCAGCTCGAAGCCATCCTGCGCAACGAGCTTTTCATCCGGACCGCCCGGGGCGTGCGGCCCACCGAGGCAGGCCAGCGCTTCTACCGCCATGCCCGCACGATCCTGCGGCAGGTGGACGGGGCGGTCGCCGATCTCACCGGGCCCGGGCCCATCATCGGGCGCGTCGCGATCGGCCTGCCGACCAGCGTCGCCACCATCCTCGCACATCCGCTGCTGAGCACCCTGCTGCGCGATTACCCGGGTATCCGCCCTGAACTGTTCGAGAGCCTGTCGGGCTACCTGCACGAGCTGATCGCACAGCATCGTCTCGAACTCGCGATCCTCTACCGAGACCGCTCCGGCCGCGGTCTCACCGTGCAGCCGATCCTGCGCGAGGAGCTGTTTCTGGTCACCAAGGCAGGCGCCGACATCCCCGCCACCATCACCATGCGGGAGGTCGCAAGCTTGCCGCTGGTGATGCCGAGCCCGACCCACACCCTGCGCACGATGGTGGAGGCGGCCTTCTCGCGAGAGGGCCTGTCCCTCACGGTGATCGCCGATGTCGACAGCCTGCCGACCATGCGCCGGATCGCGGCCTCGGGCCTCGCCGCCGCCATCCTGCCGATCTCAGGGCTCTCGGGGCTCGACGAGGCGGCGCGTCCGGCGATGATCCGCATCGTCGAGCCGACCATCACCCGCCCTCTCGGCCTTTGCTACGCCGCCGACCAGCCCCTGGCCGGCCCCGCCGCCCTGGTGGCCGACCTGATGGTGGCGGAGGTGCGCCGCCTGGTCGAGAGCGGCGCCTGGGGCAACGCGATCCTCGCTGAGCCGTGAGATCGCGGCCATAGGATTTTCCAATAGCCACCCCGGAAAATCCGTCTCGATCGCGGCTGCCCCCTCGGACAGGATGCATCCCAAGGAAGACACGCCTGGGAGGCAGGGATGGTGCACACGTGGCGAGACGCCGGTCTCGATCGGAGCCGTCGGTGAGCGATGCGAGCGCGGCCGACGCGCCGCTTGCCGGGATCCGGGTGCTCGACCTCTCGCGCCTCGTCGCCGGCAACATGCTGAGCCTGCAACTGGCCGATTTCGGCGCCGACGTGATCAAGCTCGAGCCCGAGCGCGGCGACCCGCTCCGGCACTGGCAGGAGAACGGCATCCCGGCCTGGTGGAAGGTCTATGGCCGCAACAAGCGCTCGCTCCGTCTCGACTTGCGCGAGCCTGAGGGCAAGGCCGCCTTGCGCCGGCTCGTGCCGACGGCCCAGGTGCTGATCGAGGGATTCCGCCCGGGCGTCATGGAGGCGGCGGGCTTCTCGCCTGAGGCGCTGCTCGCACTCAACCCGAAGCTGGTGATCGTCCGGGTCAGCGGGTTCGGGCAGACCGGACCTTACGCCCAGCGCCCGGGCTTCGGCTCGCTCATCGAGGCGATGAGCGGGTTCGCGGCCAAGAACGGCTTCGCCGACAAGCCCCCCGCCCTGCCGAACCTGGCGCTGGCCGACATGGTGGCGGGCCTGTCGGGGGCTTTCGCCACCCTCGCAGCCCTGCGCGTGGCCGAAAAGCCGGACGGCGCCGGGCAGGTGGTGGATCTGTCGCTCCTCGAGCCGCTGCACGCGACCCTCGGGCCCGACGCCGCAATCCACCGGCTGACCGGCCGGGTGCCCTCGCGCATCGGCAACCGCGTCAGCATCACCGCGCCGCGCAACGTCTATCGCACCCGGGACGGCGAGTGGCTGGCGCTCTCGGCCTCGACGCAAGCCATGGCGGCCCGGCTGTTCTCCGCCATCGGCCGGCCCGAGATGATGGCGGACCCGCGCTTTTCCACCAACTCCGCCCGGCTCGACCATGTCGACGCAGTCGATGCGATCGTCGGCGGCTTCATCGCCGAGCGCGACCTCGCCGACAACCTCGCGTATTTCGAGGCAGCGGAAGTCACGGTCGGCCCGGTCTACGACCCGGCGGGTTTCGCCGAGGATCCGCACGTGAAGGGCCGCGGCGTCCTCGTCGAGGTCGAGGATCCGGAGCATGGGCCGGTACCGATGCACGCCCCCTTCCCTCGCCTGTCGCGCACGCCCGGCCGGATCCGGCGCCTCGCCCCCGCGCTGGGCCAGGACGAGGCCGCCATCGCCGCCGAGCTCGACGGGACGGAGACCACGAGATGAGGCTGCGCTCCCTGCTCTTCGCTCCCGCCGACTCGGCCCGCAAGATCGAGAAGGCGGTCGGATCGGGCGCCGACGGCGTCATCCTCGATCTCGAGGACAGCGTGGCGCCCGCCGCCAAGATGGCGGCACGGGACGAGGCCGCGGCGGCCCTTCGTGCACGGCCGGACGCGCTGATCGTGCGGATCAATCCCCGCGGCACCGCCTGGTACCTCGACGATCTCGCCGCCCTCGTCCCGGCGCGACCCGCCGCGATCCTCTTGCCGAAATGCACCTCGCCCGCCGATCTGCTGATGCTCTCCGGCCAGATCGACGTGCTGGAGGCGGCCGGCGGCGTGCCGGCCGCCTCCATCGGGGTGCTGCTGCTCGCGACCGAGACGGCGGCGTCGCTCAAGACCATGGATTATGCCGGCGTGTCGCCGCGCCTGCGCGCGCTCTGCTTCGGGGCGGAGGACCTGTCGGCGGATCTCGGCATCAGCCCGCGCCGTCCCGATGGTCGCCTGGCGGCGCCGGTGGCAGCGGCCCGCGACCGACTGCTGATCGCGGCGGCGGCTGCCGGCGTCGCGGCGATCGACACGCCGTTCCCCGATCCCCGCGATCCCGCCGGTCTCGCGGCAGAGACCGCGGCGGCGGCGGCGGACGGCTTTTCCGGCAAGCTCTGCATCCATCCGGGTCAGCTGGAGGCGGTCACGGCTGCTTTCACGCCGCCGCCGGAGCGCGTCGCCTGGGCGCGGGAGGTGGTGCGGTTGCTCGAGGGGAGCGGGGCGGGCGTCGCGGTCCTCGACGGACGGATGATCGACATCGCCCACCTGAAGCTCGCGCGCCGCGTGCTCGCGACGGCGCCCGAGGGGCAGTCGGAGGACAGGTCATGATGCGTTTCCCGAAGACCAGCCGCGCCGCCGTGGTGCGCGAGTTCAAGGCCCCGATCTGCATCGAGGAGGTGCCGGTCCCGCAGGAGCTCGAGCCCGGCACGATCCTGACGAAGATCGAGACCTGCTCGATCTGCGGCACCGACGTCCATCTCTGGCAGGGCTCGCTCGCCCTCAAGGTCGACCTGCCGGTGATCATCGGCCACGAGATGGTCGGCCGGATCGTCGCCATGGGGGCCGGGACCGAGCGCGATTCGGTCGGCCAGCCTTTGCGCGTCGGCGACCGCATCACCTGGACCCACACGGCCTGCGGGCGCTGCTACTTCTGCACCGTCGCCCGCGAGCCGACCTTGTGCCAGTACAGCCGCAAGTACATGTACGAGCGGATGGATGTCGCGCCGTACCTGCTCGGCGGCTTCTCCGAATACGGCTACGTGCTGCCCGATTCCGGGCGCGTGAAGGTGCCGGATTCCGTGCCGAACGAGCTCGCCAGCATGGCGAGCTGCGCCTTTCGCTCGGTGATGAACGCGTTCGACGTCCTCGGTCGCGTCGACCCGACCGACACGGTGGTGGTGCAGGGCGCGGGTCCCCTCGGGCTGCTGGCGACGGCGGTCGCCAAGATCTCGGGCGCGCGCCGGGTCGTCACCCTCGGCGCGCCGGAGGCGCGGCTGGCGCTTGCCCGGGCGTTCGGCGCCGACGAGGTGATCTCGATCGAGGCGACGAGCCACGCGGAGCGCCTCGACCGGGTCCGGGCCCTGACCGACGGGCGCGGCGCCGACGTGGTGATGGAGTTCACCGGCCATCCTGCCGCCTTCGGCGAGGGCCTCGACCTCGCCCGTCGCGGCGCGGCTTACGTCGTCGTCGGCCAGCTCGGCCAGGGCACGACCACGATCGCGCCCTCGACCATCGTGGCGAAGAACCTGCGGGTGCTCGGCTCCTTCTCCGGCCAGGCCAAGGCCTACTGGAAGGCGCTGCAATTCGTGGCGAACCACCAGCACGAGGTGCCGTTCCACACGATGGTGACCAACCGCTACACCCTCGACGAGGTCGACACGGCGCTCAACCGGATGAAGAACTTCGAGGAGATCAAGCCGATCATCACGTTGTGAGGAAGACGATGCCGGCGGTGATCCACGTGACCGCCCCCATCGACACCTCTCGACGTCATCCCGGGCTCGGTGCAGCCGAGAACCCGGGATGACGATGGCGCATCACGGTCAAAGAAGAAGATTCCTGCCCCCGCGGCCCTGCCGCCAACCAAAAAAGCCCTCAGGAGGAACGATGTCGAGCGCCCCCCTCTCGCGCCGCGCCCTGGTCGCCGGCACGCTCAGCGCCGGCCTGGTCGGCTCAGCCTTGCCGCTGCGCCGCGCCCGCGCGGCCGAGTTCGTGTTCAAACTCGGCACCGACGTGCCCGAGACCCACCCGATCAACATCCACGCCCGCAAGGCCGCGGACGCCATCCGGGCGCAGACCGATGGGCGGGTGGACCTGCAAATCTTCGCCAACAACCAGCTCGGCGGTCAGAGCGACATGCTCTCGCAGCTGCGCTCGGGCGCGCTCGAATGCTTCGCCCTCTCGGGCGTCAACGTGCTCTCGACGATCATCCCGACCTCGTCGATCTACGGCCTCGGCTTCGCCTTCCCGGATTACGACGCGGTCTGGCGCGGCATGGACGGACCGCTCGGCCAGCACCTGCGCGGTCAGATCGAGAAGGCCGGCTTCGTCGTCATGGAGAAGATCTGGGACAACGGCTTCCGCCAGATCACCAACAGCGTACGGCCGATTCGTGAGCCGAAGGACCTCCAGGGCCTCAAGATCCGGGTGCCGGTGAGCGCGCTGTGGACCTCGCTGTTCCGCTCGCTGGGTGCCGCGCCGACCAGCCTCAACTTCGCCGAAGTGTATTCTTCGTTGCAGACCAAGGTGGTCGATGGGCAGGAGAACCCTCCGGTCATCATCAACACCGCCAAGATCTACGAGGTGCAGAAATACTGCTCGGTGACGAACCACATGTGGGACGGCTGGTGGTTCCTGATCAATCGGCGTGTCTGGAACCAGCTGCCGGCCGATCTCAAGGACGTGTTTGCCCGCAACGTCAACGCCGCCTGCCTGGAGGAACGCAAGGACGTGGCCCGGCTCAACGCCTCCTTGCGCGAGGAGCTGGTCGGCAAGGGCCTCGCCTTCAACGACGTCGATACCGCGCCCTTCAAGGAGGAGTTGCGCAAGAGCGGCTTCTACGCGGAATGGCGCAAGAAGTTCGGCGACGAGGCGATGGGCCTGCTCGAAACGGCGGCCGGCAAGCTCGGCTGACGCGCCGTCCCCGCCCTCATGCGCCGTGCCGGCGGCTCCAGAACGCCCGGTCGGCCCATCGGGTCTCCAGGCCGTACCAGGCTCGGAGATGGGCGTCGTAGGCCCCCGCCACGTCGTCGAGCCCGCGCTGATAGCCGGCGAGCGCGTCCGGCTCGCCGGCGAGGGTCCGGAGCGCCGCCTCGGCGCCCGTCAGCGGGGTGTAGAGGGCATTGAGCAGCCCCTGCGACGAGAGCGGGTCGCAGGCCAGGGCGGCATCGCCGAGTGCAAGCCACCCGTCCCCCATGGCCTGTGCGACTCTCGCGCTGTGCGCCGCGCAGGCGCCCGCGGGTCCGTCCGGCGCGAAGCCCGCCGCGTCGAGGACGTCACCGCGCCCCGGCTGCGCCCGGGCGCGCGCCAGGAGGTCCGGGGCTTCCGCCGTCGTCCCCGCCGCCGGGAGGTCCGCATCGGTGTGGAAGGCGAGGACCCGGCGCCCGGCCGGCAGGGGCGCGGTGTACCACCACCCCTCGGCTTCGGCCGCCACCATCGTGCGGCGCGGGCCCTCCGCGCCGTGGCCGTGGAGCCAGCGGCAGACCAATCG
>JAEWKL010000223.1 GCA_023386115.1 Pseudomonadota bacterium | reverse complement strand
GTTCCCATGCGGCCGAGGGCGCGAGACTCCCTCAGTTGCTGCGCACCAGCGCCTCGAGCACCTTCGCCCCGGGCCGACCGGTCTGCGGCATGCCGAGCTGGCGCTCGATGTCCTTGATCGCCTCGCGGGTCTTGGCGCCGACCCGGCCGTCGGGCTCGCCGACGTCGTAGCCGCGGGCGACCAGCGCGCTCTGCAGGCTGCGGCGCTCCGCCCGGGACAGGGGCGGGTCGTCGGTCGGCCAGGCGGTCTGGACGCCGGCCTTGCCGCGCAGGCGATCGGACAGGACCGCGATGGCCAGGCCGTAGGACTCGGCGGCGTTGTAGGAGTAGATCGCGTCGAAGTTCCTGGTCACCAGGAAGGCCGGGCCGTTGGCGCCGGCAGGCGCCAGGATGCCGACCGGCCCCTCGGCCGCGAGCGGCCGCCCGTCGATCCGGGTGACGCCGAGCGACGCCCAATGCGCCACCGGCTTCTTGTTCTTGCGCCCCGCCGCCGCGACGTTGAAGCCGCGGGGAAGCCGCACCTCGTAGCCCCAGGGCTGGCCGTTATGCCACTTGGCGACGCGCAGGAAGTTGGCGGTGGAGCCGACCGCGTCCGGCACCGAATCGACCACGTCGCGCCGCCCGTCGCCGTCGAGGTCGACGGCGAGGCGGTGATAGGTGGTCGGCATGAACTGGGTCTGCCCGAAGGCGCCGGCCCAGGAGCCGGTCAGGCGCTCGGGCGCGATGTCGCCCTTGGCGATGATCTTGAGGGTGGCGATCAATTCACCGCGGAAGAACTCGCGCCGGCGGGTTCCGCCGCAGGCGAGCGTCGCGAGCGACTGGACCAGCGGCATCTTGCCGAGGTTCTTGCCGAAATTCGATTCGACGCCCCACACCGCCGCGATGGTGTAGCGGTCGACGCCGTAGCGCGCCTCGGCCTGGGCCAGGGCACCGGCGTGCTGGCGCATGGCGGCGCGGCCGTCATCGACCCGCTCGTCGTCGACGAGGGCCGCCATGTAGTCCCAGATTGGGGTCTTGAACTCGGGCTGGGCCTGGGACAGCTCGATCACCTTGTCGTCGAAGGTGATGCCGGCCGTCGCCGCCTGGAACGCCGCCGGCGACACGCCGGCCGCCGCCGCATCCTGGCCGATTCCGGCGAGGCAGGAGCGGAAATCCGCCAGCGCCGCCTGCGGCAGGCCGAATCCGGCGAGGCAGAGCAGGGTGGCGGCCTTGAGGGTCGCGCGCCGCGTCATGAGCAGAAGTCTCTCCCGTTTCGCCGATCCAAGCACCGGAATAGGGCGTCATCAGGGTTAAGGAAAACCTGATGGGATCAGCGAGGGGAGGGGGATCCGCCGCGGCGAACCGCCCTCCGGCCTCGCGGGATTATTGTCGGGAGGGAGCCGTCAGGTCCCCGACGGCGTCGTGCGCCGCTACGCCCAGGGCCGCTCGGCGAGCTTCCGCTCGTAGGCGTCGATCGCCGGCGCCTTCTCGAGGGTCAGGCCGATATCGTCGAGCCCGTTCAGCAGGTTGTGCTTGCGCGCGGGATCGATGTCGAAGTGCAGCGTGCCCCCGTCCGGTCCCTTGATGACCTGGTTCTCGAGGTCGATCGTCAGCGTCGCGTTGGCGCCGCGATTGGCGTCGTCGAGCAGCTTCTCGAGATCCTCAGGGCTCACCGTGATCAGCAGGATGCCGTTCTTGGCGCTGTTGTTGAAGAAGATGTCGGCGAAGCTGGTCGAGATGATGCAGCGGATGCCGAAATCGGCGAGCGCCCACGGCGCGTGCTCGCGCGACGAGCCGCAGCCGAAATTATCGCCCGCGACCAGGATCTTGGCGTTGCGGTAGGCCGGCTGGTTGAGGACGAAGTCGGGGTTCTCCGAGCCGTCGTCGCGGTAGCGCATCTCGGAGAAGAGGCCCTTGCCGAGGCCGGTGCGCTTGATCGTCTTGAGGTACTGCTTGGGGATGATGCGGTCAGTGTCGACGTTGACGATCGGCAACGGCGCCGCGACGCCCTCCAGCACGGTGAACTTTTCCATCTGACTCTTCGTCCGCGCAGCGCGCCGCGCGGATCGGATGTCCGCGCGGCGTCAGTTCAGACGGGTTCTAGCAAGTCGCCGATGCGGCGGGAAGCACCAGCCGCGCCAGCGCGACCAAGGTCGCCTTGCCGCGAGCGGGTCGCTATCGAGCGGGTCGCTATCGCGACCCCGACAGCTCCAGCACGTCGTCGAAGGTCCGCAGGCCGGCCCGCGGCGAGTTCACCAGCACCGCCATGTTGCCCGGCGCGTGCTGGTTCTTCCACATCTTGGTGTGGGCCTCCGGGATCTTGTCCCAGGGGAAGAGCTCGCTCATGCAGGGATCGACCCGGCGGTCGATGACGAACTGGTTGGCCGCCGCCGCCTGCTTCAGGTGGGCGAAGTGCGAGCCCTGGATGCGCTTCTGCCGCATCCAGACGTAGCGGGCGTCGAAGGTGATGTTGAAGCCGGTCGTGCCGGCGCAGAACACCACCATGCCGCCGCGCTTCACCACCAGCGCCGAGACCGGGAAGGTCGCCTCGCCCGGGTGCTCGAACACGATGTCGACGTCGTTGCCCTTGCCGGTGATGTCCCAGATCGCCTTGCCGAACTTGCGGGCTTCCTTGGTCCACTCGTTGAACTCGGGCGAGTTGACCTTCGGGAGCTGGCCCCAGCAGTTGAAGTCCTTGCGGTTGATGACGCCCTTCGCACCGAGGCTCATGACGTAGTCGCGCTTCGACTCGTCGGAGATCACCGCGATGGCGTTGGCGCCGGCCGCCGCGCAGAGCTGCACGCCGAACACGCCGAGGCCGCCCGAGGCACCCCAGATCAGCACGTTCTGGCCCGGCTTGATCGTGTGCGGCGCGTGGCCGAACAGCATCCGGTAGGCGGTGGCGAGGGTCAGCGTGTAGCAGGCGCTCTCCTCCCAGGTGAGGTGCTGGGGCCGCTTCATCAGCTGGCGCGACTGCACCCGGCAGAACTGGCCGAACGAGCCGTCCGGCGTCTCGTAGCCCCAGATGCGCTGGGACGGCGAGAACATCGGGTCGCCGCCGTTACATTCCTCGTCGTCGCCGTCGTCCTGGTTGCAGTGGACGATGACCTCGTCGCCGACCTTCCAGCGCTTCACCTTGGCGCCGACCGCCCAGACGATGCCCGACGCGTCCGACCCGGCGACGTGGAAATCGGCCTTGTGGACGTCGAACGGGGAGATCGGCTCGCCGAGGCCCGCCCAGACGCCGTTGTAGTTGACGCCGGCGGCCATCACGAGGACGAGCACCTCGTCGTCGCCGATCGGCCAGGTCGGCAGAACCTCGATCTGCATCGACTGTTCCGGCGGCCCGTGCCGTTCACGCCGGATCGCCCAGGCGTACATCTTCGAAGGCACGTGGCCGAGCGGCGGGATTTCGCCAATCTCGTACAGATCCTTCAGCTCGGGCCCACCCTTTGCAACCGGTTCCACCGCGGCGCTCGCTGCCATTGCGGACCCCTCCCTTGAAATGATGCACTGCACCGTGGATTCTAGCGTCGTTCCAGGGGGCCTCAATAGCCCTTTTGGCGGCGTGGCCACCTTGTCGGCCTTACGTCAAGGATGACGGTCAAGCCAGGTATGGTTACCATCCCGACCCGCAAGCGGCCATCCGGACCCGCGGGCGACGGGACAACGAGGGGCGAGGGCGCAAATGGGCGAACCGGACGTCAAGCGGGACAAGCCGTGGATCATCCGCACCTATGCGGGCCATTCCACGGCGGCGGAATCGAACGCGCTCTACCGCGGCAACCTCGCCAAGGGGCAGACCGGCCTCTCGGTCGCCTTCGACCTGCCGACGCAGACCGGTTACGACCCGGACCACGAGCTCGCCCGCGGCGAGGGCGGCAAGGTCGGCGTCTCGATCGCGCATCTCGGCGACATGCGGACCCTGTTCCAGGACATCCCGCTGTCCCAGATGAACACCTCCATGACCATCAACGCCACGGCGCCGTGGCTGCTGGCCTTGTACCTCGCGGTGGCCGAGGAGCAGGGGGCGCCGTTCTCGGCCCTCCAGGGCACGACCCAGAACGACATCATCAAGGAATACCTGTCGCGGGGCACCTACGTCTTTCCGCCGGGGCCGTCCTTGCGGCTCACCAAGGACGTGATCCTGTTCACGACGAGCCAGGTTCCGAAGTGGAACCCGATGAACGTCTGCTCCTACCACCTGCAGGAGGCGGGGGCGACGCCGGTCCAGGAGCTGTCCTACGCGCTGGCGGTCGCCATCGCGGTCCTCGACACGGTGCGGGACGATCCCGCCTTCGACGAGGCGAGCTTCTCCGACGTGGTCGGGCGGATCTCGTTCTTCGTCAATGCGGGCCTGCGCTTCGTCACCGAGATCTGCAAGATGCGGGCCTTCTGCGATCTCTGGGACGAGATCACCCGCGACCGCTACGGCATCGACGATCCGCGAAAGCGCATCTTCCGCTACGGCGTCCAGGTGAACTCGCTCGGCCTCACCGAGCAGCAGCCCGAGAACAACGTCCACCGCATCCTGATCGAGATGCTAGCGGTCACCCTCTCGAAGCGGGCGCGCGCCCGCGCCGTGCAGCTGCCGGCCTGGAACGAGGCGCTCGGCCTGCCGCGGCCCTGGGACCAGCAATGGTCGATGCGGATGCAGCAGATCCTCGCCTTCGAGACCGACCTGCTCGAATACGACGACATCTTCGACGGCTCGGTCGTGATCGACGCCAAGGTCGAGGCCCTGAAGGCCGAGACCCGGGCGGAACTGGCCCGGATCGGGGCGCTCGGGGGCGCGGTGGCGGCGATCGAGACCGGCCTGATGAAGCGGGCGCTGGTCGAATCGAACGCCAAGCGCATCGCGGCGATTGAGCGCGGCGAGCAGGTCGTCGTCGGCGTCAACAAGTTCCAGAACGGCGAGCCCTCGCCCCTCACCGCCGGCGACGGCGCGATCTTCACCGTCTCCGAGACGGTCGAGATGGAGGCGCAGACCCGCATCAAGGCCTGGCGCAGCCAGCGCGATGCGGCCGCGGCCGCGGCATCCCTCGACGAGCTCGAAGCCGCGGCCCGCGAGGGCCGCAACGTGATGCCGGCCTCGATCGCCTGCGCGAAGGCCGGCGTCACCACCGGCGAGTGGGGCGAGCGCCTGCGCCAGGTCTTCGGCGAGTACCGCGCGCCCACCGGCGTGACGCCGGAGACCGTCACCTCGGGGGCGGCCGAGGAGGCGCGCCTGCTCATCGCCGATCTCGGCGAGCGCCTGGGGGAAGCGCCGAAGCTCGTCGTCGGCAAGCCCGGCCTCGACGGCCACTCGAACGGCGCCGAGCAGGTCGCGCTCCGCGCCCGCGACGTCGGCTTCGACGTGACCTATGACGGCATCCGCCAGACGCCGGCCGAGATCGTCGCCAAGGCCCGCGAGCGCAATGCCCACATCATCGGCCTGTCGATCCTGTCGGGCTCGCACGTGCCGCTGGTCCGCGAGGTCCGGGCGCGCCTGCGCCAGGAAGGCCTCGACCACATCC
>JAEWKL010000618.1 GCA_023386115.1 Pseudomonadota bacterium | reverse complement strand
CCCGCGCCCCCCCCCCCCCGCCTCGTACCGGGTCAGCGGGCCTTCAAGAAATCCCCCACCTCCAAGAGCACGAACTCATTGTCGTCGACCTTGTGCGGGTCACGGCTCGCGGAGAACGGCAGGTTGTTGTCGTTGCCGACGATGATGTGGGTGTCGTCCACCTTGTCGACGTTCTCGATGGTGAAGAACGGGAAGGCGAGCGCGCCGTCAGTCAGCGGCTTGCGGGCCTTCCTGGCCGGATCGGCGATGCGCATCAGGTCGATCGAGCCGATCTTGCGCACCGGGCCGCCCTGGTTGGCGTCGGTCAGCTCGATCTTGGTGACGCGCTTGAACGCCGCCGGGACCGAGAAGCAGTCGGGTCCCTTCTGGCCCGTCGGGCAGGCCCGGTCGGCGGTGCCCTCGCCGTCGTCGCGCTCGATGACCAGGCCGGTGGTCGCGTCGATCAGGTTGAAGTCGCCGATAGCGTTGCCGGCCTGCTCAAGGGGGTAGAACCAGAAACGGCCGGTCCAGGTCTGCGCCTTGGTGTCGAATTCGAGGATGCGCAGGACCACGCGGCCGTCGCGGGTCTCGACGGCCTTGGCGTCCGCGTCCCAGAGCGAGCCTTCGAGCAGGGCGTAGAGCCGACTGCCGTCGGGCGAGGCCGCCATGCCCTCGAAGCCCATGGAGCGGCGGGCGTTGAAGGCCACCGCGCCGCCCGGCATCGCAGGCGTCGTCACCGCCGGATGGTCGGGGGAACGCACCGGCTTGCCCGAAGCCAGGGTCTCGACCACCGCCTCGACCTTGCCGCTGCGGTCGGCCTTGATCAGGAACGGGCCGAACTCCTCGCCGATCCAGATCGAGTCGCCGACGAACTGGAAGCTCTCGGGGTCGAAGTCGCTGCCGGTGAGGTAGCGGCTCTCGGTCGCCTCGTTGGCGATGCGGAACGGCACCTTCTTGTCCGGGTCGCGCAGGAAGACCGTCTCCAGACGCTCGACGCCGCCCTTCTCGAAGTCGATGTGGTAGTGGTTGAGGTAGAGCATCGCGTCGGGCGAGTTCGCCTTCGAGCCGAAGCCGTTGTCGGTCAGCACCCAGTAGGTGCCGTCGGCCATGTGCTTGATGCCCGAATGGCCCTGGAGCGGCTGGCCGCGCAGGGGCAGCTTCATGCTGGTGGCGCGGCCCATCGACTGGGCCTCGACCGTGCCGACCGCCTCGACCCGGCGGCCGGTGGTGAACTTGCCGGGCGTCGCGAGGTCCTTGGGCGCATCCGCCGGCAGCGGCGCGACGCTGTCGGCCGGCAGCACGGCGTGGCCGGCGAGGGTGGCCGGGAAGCTCTGCGGCGCTGCGGGTGTCTGCGACGCCGACGGGGCCTGCGGCGCTTGGGGCGTCTGGGCGAAGGCGGCGGGGGCGGCCGACAGCAGGAGCGTGAGGACGAGCAGGGAACGGCGCGGCATGGAGATCCTCGCGAGAACGAGCGCGGCCGTTCTTGCGCGAGGCGCATGTCATCGCGGTGACGACACGCCGTCGTGGCGGGACGTGGCCGCGCCGCGATCCGGCTCAGCCGTGATGCGGCTCTCCCGGGGCCGGCATCTTTCGGGCGCCGCGGTCGAGAGCGGTGCGGACCCGGTCGGCGAGCTCGGCCTTGCGGTAGGGCTTGCCGAGCACGTCCATGGTCGGGGTCGCGGGCGCCTCCGCCACCAGATCCTCGTTGTAGCCGGTGGTCAGCAGCACCGGCAGGTCCGGCCGCATCGCTTGAACTCGGTCGGCCAGGATCAGGCCGTTGACGCTGCCCGGCATCACGATGTCGGAGAACAGGAGGTCGATCCGCTCCTCCCGCTCCAGAATCTCCAGGGCCTCCTCGCCGTCGCGGGCGGTCTTCACCTGGTAGCCGAGGCTCTCGAGGTACTCGCGGGCGAGCGCCCGCACGTCGTCGCTGTCCTCGACCACCAGCACGGTCTCGGTGCCGCGCCGCAGCACCGGCCGGCGCTCGGCGGGTTCCTCCTCGGCCACGGCGCCCGGGCCGGCCGGAAACAGCATCGTGATCGTGGTGCCGCCCGGGATCGCCCCATTCCTCGGCCGGCTCTCGATCTCGAGCCGGCCGCGGGATTGCTGCACGAAGCCGTGCGCCATGGCCAGCCCGAGGCCGGTGCCCTTGCCGGGGCCCTTGGTGGAGAAGAACGGCTCGGTCGCCCGCTCGGCGACATGGGGCGCCATCCCCTCCCCTTCGTCGCGCACCCGCAGCGCCACGTAGTCGCCGGGCGGCAGGCCGCGGGCACGGCCGTCGCCGTCGAGGTGGACGGACGCGGTCGAGATCGTCACGGTGCCGCCTGCTGGCATCGCGTCGCGGGCGTTGATGAGCACGTTGAGGAGCGCCATCTCGAGATTGGTGCGGTCGAGGGTGACCGCCGGCAACCGCGGCGTGAGGTCTAGGCGCACGGAGACGGTGCTGCCGAGCGTGCTCTCCGCCACCTCGGCGAAGGCGAGGACCAGGGCGTTGAGGTTGAGCGAGCGCGGCTCCAGCCGCGCCTTGCGGGCGAAGGACAGGAGCTGCTTCGTCAGCTTCGCGCCCCGCTCCGCCGCGCCGGCGGCGCTGGCGAGCTGCCGCTGGCCCCGCTCGCCGGTGACCGAGCTGCGCGCGAGTTCCAGGTTGCCGGAGACGACCTGGAGCAGGTTGTTGAAGTCGTGGGCGAGACCGGCGGTGAGCTGGCCGATCGCCTCCATCTTCTGGGCTTGGCGGAAAGCCTGCTCCGAGACGCGCCGCCGCGTCACGTCGAGCTGCGAGGCGAAGAAGTAGACGATCTCCCCGGCCGCGTCGAAGATCGGGCCGATGAAGATGCCGTTCCAGAACGGCGAGCCGTCGCGCTTGTAGTTGAGGATCTCGGTCGCGATCGCCCGGCGCGCCGCGACCGCCTCGCCCAGCTCGCGCACGGTCTCGCGGTTCGTCTCGGGCCCCTGCAGGAAGCGGCAGTTGCGGCCGATCAGCTCGGCTTGCGTGTAGCCGGTGAGGTCCTGGAAGGCCCGGTTGGCGAACGCGATCGGATTGTCGGGCTGCCGCGGATCGGTCAGGATCATCGGCATCCGGGTCATCTCGATCGCCGCGAAGAACACGCTGCCGCGATCGTCGAGACCGGGCTCGCGGATCGTCGCGGATTTCAGATGCGCCAAGGATGGCGGCTCCGCGGAGTGGCTGGCTTCCGGCTCCGGCACCCCGACCTGGTCGTCTTCGCTCACGCCGCCACCCGGCTCGCCATGCGCCACCCCGCCGGTGTCGACTGTCCTGAGGGCGGGACAATGGGGGGCGGGGGCAAATCGCGCAAGGCCTCCCGTTCCTCGCCCCTGGCCCGTCCCGCCCCCGCTTTCCCAGACTCCTTGCCCTCGTCCTGGCCCCTCGTCCTGGCCGTTCTTCCTGGCCCTCACCCGCGCGGGCCGCCGCGGACCGCACCATGCCGGCTCAAGAAACTCGGCCGTCGCGCATGAACGGCCTTGCGGCGCCCGGATACCCTCGCTATAAGCCCGGTCGTCGGCCACGGCCGGCCGTTCGGAGTGTAGCGCAGTCTGGTAGCGCACCACGTTCGGGACGTGGGGGTCGCAGGTTCAAATCCTGCCACTCCGACCAGCGCTCTCACGAGCCTGAGTCTTCCCGAGATGGTCGAACATCTGCAAAAGATGTTTTGGCTCTATGATACCCGTGCCTTCGGGCGCGTCGGAGTGTAGCGCAGTCTGGTAGCGCACCACGTTCGGGACGTGGGGGTCGCAGGTTCAAATCCTGCCACTCCGACCAGTTCTCCCTGAGGAGAGCGCGTCTTGCCGAGATTTAGCCTCGGCCTGAGCCACCATTTCGTTCAGAAATCGGCCTTCAAGGCTCGGACACCTGTCTGGGCCACATGATAGCTCTCTCAGGCAGCTTGCTTGGTCGGCTTCCGTCAAGTGCTGTCGGTCAAGTGCTGTCGGTGCGCCTTCCATGTGGCTGGATGTGTGTTGGCCGGCGCGCCGCTCGATCATCTCGACTGTCATTCCGACACCGCCGGTGAGCTCCCACGTTTCGACGCCGGTCTGAATGGCCCCTTGTGACGGCGGTGTGCCGCATCCCGGTCTCGTGCGGCTCGGCGGCCGACGCGCCGGACGCCTTGGTATCGACGTATCGATGCAAGGCGCGAGGGTAAGAGCCAGACATTGCCCGTTGCGCGCGAGAAGGCATCGACGGCTCCGGAACGGGATGACGAACGATCGCAGCCCGACTCCCGAATCCTGAGAGGCCCGTCGCCGCGGATGTCGGGAACGTCCGTCTGCCGGCATAGATCGGATCCCTGATGTGCGAACCCCCTTCCCCCTTGCCTGCTACGGCGGGGAGATTTCGCATCGCGGGCGTCGGCGGGCGCAGCGATCCTGGCCGCGACAGTTCGGTCGCTTTCACGCGTTCAGGTTGCGCGTACCGCCCAGTCGGCGAGCCAGAGGGTTCGTCTCGTGGTATGGTCACGGCAACGCAGCACTCGCGACCGGTACCCAGAGTCATGGGCCGAGACACGAACAAGCTCGCCACAGAACGTCGCCTCGCCGCGATCCTGGTTGCGGACGTGGTCGGCTATGCCCGACTGATCGGTGCCGACGAGGACGGTACGCTACACCGCTTGAGGGTGTTGCGCGCCGGATTGGTTGATCCGGCGATCGAGCGGCATGACGGTCGCCTCGTCAAATCCACGGGTGACGGTGTCATCGCCGAATTCTCCAGTACCGTTGAGGCTGTCCGTTGTGCGCTCGACTTGCAGCGAGCGATGATCGACCAGAACGCCGATCTCCCCGAATTGAAGAAAATCACCTTTCGGATCGGCCTGAACGTCGGCGAGATGGTGGTCGAGCCTGACGGCGACATCTATGGCGACAGCGTCAATCTCGCCGCGCGCCTCGAAGCGATCGCACCCTGCGGCGGCCTCTGTGTCTCGCGCGTCGTACGCGATCAGGTCCGCGATCGAATCCCGCTCGTCTTCGACGATTGGGGTGAGCGTGCGCTCAAGAACATCACCCGCCCGGTGCGCGTCTTCGCCGTCTCGCCCGACGCCATCGCCGCACTGCCGTGGGTCAGTGTCCCTGTGCAGGAACGGCGCGCTCGGCCGCCTCGTGCGACCCTCGCGGCTGCCTTCGGGTTGATCGCGCTCGCTGGGGGCGGCACGTGGCTGATGCTGCGCCCAGGCGCGGTGCCGGTGCCGGCGGAGGTCCCTGCCGCGGTGCGCTCAGCCGTTTCGGCGCTTCCCGTTGCGGAGATGGCCAACCACGATCCGCCGCGGCTCTCGATCGTGGTTCTTCCCTTCGCCAGCCAGAGCGACGATCCGGATCAGGAGTACCTCGCCGAGAACCTGACGGCGGACCTGACCACGGACCTCTCGCGCATTGGCGAGAGCTTCGTCATCGCGAGCGGCACGGCCCTGTCTTATAAAGGCCGCGTCCCGGACGTCCGGCAAGTCGGGCGGGAACTCGGCGTGCGCTATGTGCTCACCGGCAGCCTCCGTCGCACCGGCGACCGCATTCGGGTCAACTCGCAACTCGCCGACGCGGCCACCGGCGCACAGGTCTGGTCTGACCGCTTCGAGAGCGAGCGCGCCACCTTCGCAGACCTGCAGGACGAACTCATCGCCCGGCTCGCCCGCACCCTCGATCTCGAACTGACCGAAGCCGAGAGCCGCCGCGCCCAGAAGGAGCGGCCCGACAACCTCGATGCGAGCGACCTTGCGCTACGCGGCTGGTCCGTCCTCAATCGCCCGGTCTCGAAGCCACAGCTCGCCGAGGCGCAGAACCTGTTCGAACAGGCCTTGCAACGCGACCTGCACCTTGCTGGTGCGCGCGTCGGCCTCGCCCGTACGCTCGCCACAAAAGTCAACGTCCGCCTGTCGGATGCGCATGAGGCAGACCTCGCGCGGGCCGAAACCCTCAACGACGGTGTGCTCGCGAGCCATCCTGCCGACGCGATGGCGCACTTCGTCAAGGCCGACATCCTTCGCGGACGCAAGCAGTTCGCCGCAGCCGTCGCCGGCTACGAGACCGCCATCGCGCTCAACCGCAACTTCGCGCCGGCCTATGGAGCGATGGCAAGCGCACTCTTGCGGGCGGGCCGCTCGGCCGACGCCATCCCGCAGATCGACCGTGCCGTGCGCTTGAGCCCGCGCGACCCGCTGCTTGGCTTCTGGCTCTACGTGAAAGGCCATGCCTACGCTCACCTCGCCCGCGACGACGAGGCGGTGGTGTGGTGCCAGATGTCGCTCGCCGCTTCAGCGACGCCCTACTGGCTCGCCTATGTCGACCTCGCCTCGTCCTATGCATGGCTCGGGCGACCGGACGAGGCGCGGGCCGCCGTAGACGCCCTCCTCAAGCTCAAGCCGGGCTACACGGTCGGTCACTGGCAACGCGAGGGGTGGTCGGACGATCCCGTTTTTATGCGCGAGTACCAGCGCATCGTCGAAGGTCTGAGAAAAGCAGGTCTGCCTGAATAGTGCGAGACTGCGCAGCACGTTAGTACCAGTATTCTTGCGTTGCGACGGGGGCATTCTCGTTCCACAGGCAGCCATCTGGCGGTCACGCACCGGCCGAGGATCCCGGCTCTCCTGGACGAGGTCGTCGGCCTGCGCCGGTTTCGCGCATGAGGACGGAGCGAGGATCCCAACGGCCGGCGGAGCGCGCATGAATTCATCGCGAAGCCTGTCGCCGCGCGGCTCGCCGGCCACAGGCGGTGCGGCCTCGACCCTCTCACGAGAACAGCCGGCCGCTCGCAGAGGAGACTTGCTCCGACGGGCGGCATCGTCCTGCAACGCAGCCGTCAGGTGCGGCGGAATGTCGGACGCACGGTGTTCGGGCCCGGATGGTTGCCCTGCCGCGTCGACGGTACCTGGGATCTCGATCATGGTTCGACGTCGCCCCATGATATGATCAGGATTGAATAGATTGTTTCTTGTATTGATGGCCATCGAAGTGTGATGGCGTGATGGATATCGGTGCTGACCCTCCTGGCTCAGAGGACGCTCGACCGGCTGTGCTTCGCCTGCCGAGACAGCGTTCGACGGATCGGCCGTCGAGCACGGAGCTGGCGCCGTGCCATCCGGGGCGATCCAAGATCTCATGCCCAGACATCCGAACCGGACCGCGACGTTGCGCTCGATCAAGGCCACGGCCCGTCGCGGTGCCGATGATCCCGCATCCAGTCCTGACCGAATGCGCCACATGAGGAGGCCGCGATGAGCCACGACCTCACCGAACCCGTCCACTGGCAGGGGCGGCAATGGGCCGTGACGGCTTACGGGATCGAGGCGCTCGACGGGATGTACCATGTCCCGTTCTCCGAGATTCCGGGAGCGGATGACGGACCCGCGCCCTGGCTGGAGGCGCTGCGCCACCGCTACGGGACGGATCGCGACGATCTCGACGCCGCCCTGAAGGTGGCGCGCGGGATCCTGTCGGACGCCGCCCCCACTGCCGCGAAGGATTGATACCGCCGCGCCTTCGGACGGATCCGTTCGAAGGCGCCGGCAAAGCCCCGACGGGCGTCGATGCCAAGGCGCGAGGGTGTGAGATGGGGCGACCGCGGACCCGCGGCTTCATCGCTCGCGCAGCCCTTGATCCGGCGCAACGCGAACCCGTCTCACCCTCGCATCCTGGGCCTGTTCGCGAGCGGCACGCCCCGGCGCAGCCGGATCCGCGCTGGGTCGAGGGCGACATCATGCAGGGCGATGGCGCGATCGGCGGGCCGGACAGGTCGCCGTGGGATCCGGGCCGCCCGCGCGCGGAACCCGGACGGTCACGGCTCCCGGTCCGGGGGCACCTCGCTCACATACGCGACCATGAAGGTGTGGAAGTCCCCGCTGCCGGCGTCGCGGATCGAGACGTACTCGCCCGTCGCGAAGGCGTGCGTCCCGAGGCGGTAGCCGGGCTCGTCGTCGTCCGTGGTGCGGTCGTCGTAGTCGATGAGCCAGGTGGCCCCGCCCTCCCCGCCGGCCCGGTGGACGAGGCGTCCATAGCGGTCCGGCTCGCCGGTCCAGAAGCGGCGCACGCGGCAATGGTCGCGGGCCTCGCGCCAGAGCGCGGCGTCCAGGCGGCCGCCCGGCCCGAGCGGCGCGACGAGGTCGTAGCCGCGTCCGGCGCTGCCGTCGGGATGCTCGGGGCAGCGCGCCAGCGTCAGGGTCACGCGATGCAGCTCGGCCGACGGGCTCGGGCCGGGAGCGGCGACGTCGCGGCCATGCGCCCGGCGACCGGGCGCCTGCGTTCCATGTGGTGTTCCATGGGCGATGTCATGAGCCATGGTCGTCTCCTCCGGTTCCTCCTCAGGTCATGGCGACGGTGCGGTCCTCGACGGCGCGCACGCCCGGAACCGACCAGGCCGCGCGCTCGGCAGCCTCCCGCTCGGCGAGCGACGAGACGGCGCCCTCCAGGGTGACCCGGTCTCCCTCGACCCGGATCGTGATCGCGTCCGCATCGAGCAGGGCGTGGCGCCGGAAGGCCTCCAGGATCTTGCTCCGGACCGCGCCGGGACGGACCTCCGGCCGGACCTCGATCAGGTTCGACACCCCGACGACGCCGGACAGCTTGCGCACCG
>JAEWKL010000483.1 GCA_023386115.1 Pseudomonadota bacterium | reverse complement strand
ACTACGCGATGGTGGTGATCCTGGCGATGGGCGTCGGCCTGTTCGCGCCGCCCTTCGGCGTCGGCTACTACGCCGCCTGCGCGATCAGCCGGATCCATCCCGATGCCGGCATCCGCCCGATCATCGGCTACATGCTGGCCCTGCTCGTCGGGCTCGCGGTGGTCATCCTGGTGCCCTGGATCTCGATCGGCTTCCTCGCCGCGTGAGGCAAAGGGGGCCTCATCCCGGCGATGTCGGAAAGGTCATCTTTCCAGATGTCGCCGGTCCGGCCTGCGCCGGACGCTTCGCTCCCCGGATCGCATCCCGCTGACGCGGCAATGCGACCGGGAACGGGGAGCGTCTCACGACAGGTCGCCACTCACCGATACCGCGCCCGCCACTGTCATGTGCCGCCACGCCGTAACAAGACGTCGCGTCAGACTGTCAATTCTGACGCAGTGTCTGCGACGAGCCGGTCTCGATGGCGCCGGAAAATGCTTCGGGTCGACATCGTCAAGAGTAGAAGATGAACAAAAAAATTGTGTTTCTCGACCGCGCATCGCTCGATGCGACGATGCGGCCATTCAGTTTTTCGCACCAGTACATCGAGCATCAAGCGACGGGAACACCGCAGGAGACGATCGCGCGTCTCGAGGGGGCCGAGATCGCGATCATCAACAAGGTGCCGATGCGGTCCGACGTCCTGAAGATGCTGCCGGATCTCAAGCTGATCGCCGTGGCGGCCACGGGTACGGACGTGGTCGACAGGGCCGAAGCCAGAGCGCGCGGCATCACCGTCGTCAACGTTCGCGACTACGCCGTGAACACCGTCCCCGAGCACGTTGTCGGGCTCATCTTCGCCTTGCGGCGCGCCATCGTGCCCTACGCGAATTCGGTACGGCGCGGCGAGTGGGCGCGATCGACCCAATTCTGCTACTTCGACTACCCGATCTACGACGTCGCCGGATCGACGCTCGGCATCATCGGCTACGGCGCGCTCGGCAAGGCGATCGCCGCACGCGCTGCGGCGCTGGGTATGGACATCCTGGCCTACGACGTCTTTCCGCAGGACGGCCTTGTGGACATGGAGACGCTGCTGAGCCGGTCGGATGTCATCACGCTCCACGTGCCGCTGACGCCTGGAACGACGGGCATGATCGGGGCCGCGCAGCTCGCTCGCATGAAATCCAGCGCCATCCTCATCAACACGGCTCGCGGCGGATTGGTCGACGAGGTTGCGTTGCTGGCCGCGCTCAAGAGCGGTGCCATCGCCGGCGCGGGGATCGACGTGGTGATGCAGGAGCCGCCCAGGGCCGGCAACATCCTGTGCGAGGCGGACCTGCCGAACCTGATCGTCACGCCACACGTGGCCTGGGCGAGCAAGCAGGCGATGCAAGCCCTGGCCGACCAGCTCGTCGATGTCGTCGAGGCCTTCGTGGCCGGCAGGCCGCGGAACGTGGTCGAGACCTGAGCAAGCCTTGCATCGGTGCGGGGGCCTCCTCCCCGAAGGCTGCCGATCGCCGATGCCACCGGACAGGATGGTCCGCAGCGTGCCGGCGCCGCGGGAAGCGTGCGGCGAGGCCAGGGAGATTGGGTGCGACGGACGAACCTCTCCGCCGGGCCCGCCTCCCTTCCGGCGGTCCAGGAGGGCCCGGCCGTCCGGGGCCGGAGCGCTACCCAGTCACGGCCCGCAGGCCACGCTCGCACGGCCCGAGGAGCGGACCGGGCATCCGTTCCGGACTTCGATCCCTCTCCCGCCTCCCCGGCCGGAACGGACGGCCCGATCGCCGCTCAAGCATCCTTGCCGGCCGTCGACATCGCTCGCGCAGGAGAGGACCGGGCGGCAGCCTCGGCTTCGTAGAGCTTCAGGACGGCCGCCGAGTCCGTCATCTCGTGACCGAGGGCGACATAGGCCTTGTAGCGCTCCACCCCCCTCTCGATGAGCGGCAACTCGAGCGCGAGGCCGTCGGCGAAGGCAGACACCGCCTTGAGATCCTTGAGCAGCTGCCGTGCGTAGCTCGAAGGCGGATCGAAGGCCCGCTGCTGCATCTGCGGATAGAGGCGCTGCAAGAGGCTGCTGTCGGCATGGCCGCCAGCAAGGCATTGCGGAAGGCGCGCGGCGTCGATCCCGGCCGACTCGGCCAGCATGAGCGCCTCCGTCATCAGAACGTATCCCGTGCCGACGATCGCCTGGTTGATGATCTTCGTCGTTTGTCCGGCTCCGACATCCCCCATCAGCGTGACGTTGCCCGCCATCTGCGCGAGGATCGGCATCGCCGCGTTGAAGTCGGCCTCGGCACCGCCGGCCATCACCGTCATTCGCCCGGCGCGGGCGAGATGCGGTCCGCCGGAGACCGGGGCGTCGATCCAGCCGGCGCCGGTTGCCGCCTTGAGGACCGCAGCCACGTTCCGCGTGCCCTCGGGATCGGCGGTCGAGAAGTCGATGACGAGGCTCGGGCCGGGCCCCGCGGCCACGATCCCGTCCTCTGCCAGGACGCACCGCTCCACCGCTTCCATGTGCAGGACGCAGAGCATGACGACGTCGCTCGCCGCCGCCGCCGCCGCGGGTGACGATGCCGCGACGGCACCGTAGGGCACCACCGTCTCGAGACGCTTGGGCTCCAGGTTCCAGACGGTCACGGAATATCCGATGTCCAGCAACCGCCGGACCATCGCCTCACCCATGATGCCGATGCCGATGAAGCCGATCCGAGGACGGTCCACGTCTTGAGCGTTCATTGTTGTCTCTCTCTCACGTCTGAGTCGGGCGATGGATCGGGGTCGGCATCGGAGCGGCCGCCGGATGGTCCCCGTGGGGCGCCCATGACGGGCGTGTGCGGTTCGCCGACGACCCGGCGGACCGACGGGCCCGCCAGGGCCGAGGCGATCGGCCCAATCGCGCATCGTCACAGGAAGCCGATCGAGATCCACGGCACGGCGGCGACGAGGGCCGTCGCGGCGACGAGGGCCGCGAGATAGGGCCAGATCGACCGCATGGCTTCGTCGGGGTTCGCTCCGCCGATCATGCACGCGGCATAGTAGCCGATGCCGAAGGGCGGTGCGAAAAGCCCGATCCCCATCGAGAGGATCGCCACCATGGCATAGTGGACCTCGTGCACGCCGATCGCGCGGGCGGCCGGAAACAGCAGCGGCCCGAACAGGACGACGGCCGGAATGCCTTCCAGGACGCTGCCGAGAACCGCGAAGGCGACGATCGAGATGGCGAGGAAGCCGGCCTTTCCGCCGGGAACGGACGCCATCGCGCTGGCCGCCTGCTGCGAGAAGCCCGACTGCGTCAGGGCCCAGGCCATGCACGTCGCCATCCCGATGATCAGCAGGACTGCGCCGGTCAGCGAGGCCGTGGCGACCAGCATCGGATAGAGGGTTCGCCAGTCGAACTGGCGGTAGACGAACAGGCCGGCAACGATCGTGTAGACGATGCCGACGGTTGACACCTCGGTCGCCGTCGCAACGCCCTCCACGACGGCGGCGCGGATCAGGAACGGAAGGAACAGGGCCGGGATCGCGATCACGAGAAGGCGCCCGATCTGGCGCATCTTCAGCTTCCTCACGCCCGTCAGGTCCTCGTGTGGCGCCCGCACGGCGATCACGATCCCGAGCGCGGCGGCGCAGACCGCGGCCGGCAGCAAGCCGCCGGTGAACAGGGCTGCGATCGACACGCCGGTCACCGACCCGACGGTGAGCAGCACGAGGCTGGGCGGGATCGTCTCCGACATCGCCCCCGAAGCGGCGAGCTGGGCGACGAGCTCGCCGGGCCGCATGCCCCGGCGCTTCATCTCCGGAAAGAGGACGGGAGCGATGGCCGCCATGTCGGCGACCTTGGACCCGGAGATCCCCGACACGAGGTACATCGCACCGAGGAGAACGTAGGAGAGCCCGCCTCGCACGTGCCCGAGCATGGATGCGAGGAAGTCGATGAGAGCCCGCGCCATGCCGGTCATCTCGATCAGCAACCCGAGGACGATGAACAGCGGCACGGCCAGGAGGAGCAGCTCCGACATCCCCTCATCCATGCGACTCACGAGAATGCTCGCGGGTGCGTTGGTGGCGAAGGTCAGGTAGGCGATCGTCGATGCACCGAAGGCGAAGCCGATCGGGACACCGACCGCGATACAGAATCCCAGGCCGCCGACGAAGAAGACGAGCAAGCTCGCATTGCCCAGAGCCTCGAATGCCGGGGCACACAGGTAAAGAACGAAGGACAGGGCGGCGAGAGCGACGGACGAGATGGCGAACGGCTTCAGGAGACCTCGATCGATCACCTGGATCAGCAGCGTGGCCATCATCAGGACCGCGCCGATCGGTATCGCCAGAACGCGGACGCCATCGCGGATGCGAAGGGCCGGCGTGATCACCACCCATTGATCCTCGACGTGATCGTGTGCCGCCATCACGATGGCGACGAGGACGATTGCGACGATGGCCGCCCCCATCGCCTCCAACCGCCGGCGCCATGCCGCACCGACGTTGTCGACCAAGGTGGTGAGGCGCATGTGCTCGCCGCGCTGAAGCGCGATGGCTGCACCGAACATGACGAGCCAGAGGAACAGCGAGGTGGCGAGCTCGTCCGTCCACGTGATCGGCCGATGAAACACGTAGCGAGCCACGACGCCCACCAGGAGCACGACGAATTCCGCGAAGACGAGGAGGGCAGCCGGGACCTCGGTCACGAGTCTGAGCACCGCGTGAGCGTGTGCCGACAGGCGCGCCGGAGCGGCCGGCGCGGTAACGGCGATGGACATGGTCGAGCCTTGAGCGTGAGGAATGTGTGCGGCGGACCGGTCCGACGAGGACGGCACCGGTCCGTGGTCGAGGACGCGACGATCTCGATCAGCACCCGGTCGCATCGCGACCGGGCATCGTCCTAGCCGAGCTTGCCCGTATGCTTCTCCAGCATGGTCCAGACGTCACTGCCGAATTCCTCGCGCCACTTCTTGTAGTAGCCGCCGTCGCGGAGCTTGGCGCGGAACGGCTCGGTATCGACTTCGTTGAACACCATCCCCTTCGCCTCGAGCGTCTTGCGCAACTCGGAGTTCAGGGTTCTGATGTCGGCCCGATCCTTCAACGCGGCTTCGTTCCAGTTGCGGCTGATGATCGCCTGCATGTCCTTCGGCAGCCGCTCCCAGCTCCGCCTGTTCCCGCACATCCAGAATCCGTCCCAGACGTGGTTCGTGATCGCGCAATACTTCTGAACCTCGGAAAAATTCCAGTTCTCGATGATGGCGAGCGGATTTTCCTGGCCGTCGACCAACCGCGTCTGCAGCGCCGAATAGGCCTCCTTGATGTTGATGCCGGTCGGGGCCGCCCCCAAGGTCTCGAACATCGACGTGAGGAGAGGATAGACCGGAATTCTTATCTTGAAGCCGCGGAAGTCGTCCGGGGTCTTGATGACCCGGGCTGCAGCGGTCGTCTGGCGGAAGCCGTTGTCCCAGGCCCGCTCGAACACGTGCAGGTTGGCCTGCCGCATCGCCTGCCGGAGATGCGCGCCGAAGTCGCCATCCATCGCCGCCCACACCGCGTCGTAGTCCGGAAAGGCGAAGCCGATCCCGTTCGCGCCGGCGACCGGGACGATGGCCTGGAGCTGAAGCCCTGAAAGAGTGAAAAAGTCGATCGCACCGGATCTTACCTGGCTCAGCATGTCGGTATCGCCGCCGAGCTGGTTGTTCGGGAAAATCTGTATGTTGATGCGCCCGTTGGACTCGTTCTTGATCTTGTCGACGGCCTCCTTGGCGCGCACGTTCATGGGGTGCGTCAAGGGCTGATTGTTCGCGTATTTGAGGTTGTAGTCTGCCGCATCGGCTCGCCGCGTGAGAAGGGCGGGGGATGCGACGAGGGCGGCACCCGTCATCAAGCCCCCGTTGAATTGGCGGCGCGTGAAGCTCTTGGGCATCGTTTCACTCCAGTGTATTTAGTTTTTGTTGGACGAGAAGCCTGGAAAAGCGCGCCGCCCGACGGCGAGATCGCCGGACGGTGAATAACCGGGCACGTGTTTCGGACGATGGACCTGTCGCTACGGTGAGGAGCACCCTGCGCCCAGCAGTCTGACGAGACCACGCGGACGCCGTCGACGGGGACGACTGGATCATTGCTCCCAGCGGCTCGCCGAACCCTCTCCTCGTCCAGGTCGAAAATATTTCACTCGCGAGTTGCGTCGGCAGCAATCTGATAGGATATAGGATCATCGTCAAGCGCTCACGAGCGCAGCGATGATGGGAGCTCCCTGATGGAGAACCGCATGTCCGGCATCGACGTGAGGAGTGACGGAGCCCCCCTGCTCAGGCCTCCCCACGGATCCCCGGGGCGGCCTCGCGTGTGTGGCACTCCGCGGCGCACAGAGGCGGGAACCGGCATCGCATTCCGGCGCGACAAGCGCCGGCGACGGTAGCGTGCCGGACGCGCTCGGCCCTCAGGTCGCCGCGCGGGCGGGGCGACCTGTTCAGGGAAGATCTGTCCCGGGACGATCCCTTCAAGGAGAAGCATCACATGAGTGAGCGGCTGTCGAACGTCGTTGCGATCATCACCGGCGGAGCGGGCGGCATCGGGACGGCGACCGGCCAACTGTTCTGCGAGAATGGTGCGCGGGTCTTTCTCGTCGACCGCGACGCCGACGAGATCGGGCTCGCCGCTGAGGCCATCCGGGGCGCGGTTCCCGGCGCCGAGGTCGCGGGGGTCGCCCTCGACCTATCCGACGAGACGTCGGCGGCCGAGGCGGTCAGGTCGTGCAAGGAGACGTTCGGGCGGATCGACTGCCTCGTCAACAATGCGGGCATCCGCTCGTACGAGCCGCTGGCCGAGGCCAAGGCCGAGACCTGGCACACCATCCTCGCCGTCAATCTTCTCAGCTACGCCTACCTGTCACGCGAGGCCCTGCCCGAATTGCGGAGGTCGCCGCTCGGGAACATCGTCAACGTCTCGTCGACCCATGCCTTCAACCCGCGGGCCGGCATGGGCCAGTACGATGCGACGAAGGCCGCCATCGTCTCGATCACGCGAACTCTCGCCGCGGAGGAGGCGAAGCACGGCGTCCGGGTCAATGCCGTGTGCCCGGGATCGACCCTCACGCCGTTCCACATCCGGCGCGGCGAGGCGGTCGGACGGTCGGCTCACGATCTTCGATCGGAAGCGCGGCCGGAAGCGATGCTGGGGCGCTGGGGCGAGTCGCGGGAAGCCGCGTATCCGATTCTCTGGCTGGCTTCGTCCGAGGCCTCGTTCGTCACCGCGGCGGTGATCATGGCCGACGGCGGGATGCCCGTGATCTAAGAACAGATCGCATCAGGATGCGACCGTCTGGTACATCTCCGCTCGACGACGAGCGCGAAATCAGAGTTGATAAATAGATCATACAAAGCGACAATATAACTGTTGCGCATAGCGCGAATCCAGTTATCATTGGCTCATATGCTCTAAAACAATAAATCAAAGCAGCGATTCGTCTGCTGAGGGAGGAAGAAATGCCATCGAGTGTCACGAGGCGTGGTTTTCATCGCGGATCTCTGGCGGCGGCTGCCGGCCTGGCCTGTCCGGTCGTCTTCCCACGCCCGCTCCGGGCGGCAGAATTCACCTACAAGTACGCGAACAACTCTCCGGCCTCGTGGCCGATGAACAAGCGCGCCGCCGAATATGCGGAGAAGATCAAGCAGGAAACCGGCGGCCGCCTCGACATTCAGATATTTCCGAACAACCAGCTCGGCAGCGACACAGACATGCTGTCGCAGCTGCGGTCGGGTGGAATCGAGTTCTTCACGCTGTCAGGCCTGATCCTGTCCACGCTGGTTCCGGTCGCGTCGATCTCCGGCGTCGGCTTCGCGTTCAAGAACTACGATCAGGTCTGGGGCGCCATGGACGGGGAACTCGGCGATTTCGTCCGGGCGCGCATCGCCAAGGCCGGGCTCGTCGTCATGGATAAGATCCTCGACAACGGCTACCGGCACGTCACCACCAGCACGGTACCGATCCGCACTCCGGGTGACATCAAGGGATTCAAGATCCGGGTCCAGGTCAGCTCGCTGTCGATGTCGCTGTTCAAGTCGTTCGGTGCAGCTCCGAGCGGGATCAACTGGAGCGAGGTGTATTCCGCTCTGCAGACGAAGATCGTCGATGGGCAGGAAAATCCATTATCGATCATCGAGTCGTCCAGAATTTATGAAGTCCAAAAATTCTGTTCGATGACCGGACACGTCTGGGATGGGTTCCACTTCCTCGCCAACAAGCGGGCCTGGGAGGCGCTGCCCGAGGACGTTCGCGAGATCGCGCGCAGAAACCTCAATGCGATGGCGATGGCGCAGCGGGCAGACATGCGCGTCTCGAATGAGGAGGCCCGCTCCATTCTCGAGGCGAAGGGCATCGTCTTCAATCAGGTCGACCAGGACGCCTTCAGGTCGGTCTTGCGTGCCTCGGGCTTCTACCGTGAATGGCGCGACCGTTTCGGTACCGAAGCGTGGGCGGCGCTCGAGAAGACGTCTGGCTCGCTGAGCTGAACCGCTCGAGGCGGCCCCGTTCGCGGGTTCCGCCCGCGACCGTCCCCGAGCCCGAGAGGCCATGCGGATGGTCTCGGACGTCCTCGCCAACGGGCCGTTCTGGATCGTATACGATCTTTTGCCGTTCTGGTCTGTTTTGCCGGATCGACACCTTGTGCCGACCCCCTTCAGAGTCATCCCACGACCCTATGAGGAGCCTTCAGCCTCGCGATCACGACGAGTGCTAGACCACCAATCATATATCCTATATGATTGGCCATCACTCGAGAAAGGCGCGAGGGACCCGCGAATGCGCAGTCCCGTCGCCATCTCGGCTGCCAGCCGACGAGTACACGATCCTTGGACGATACCCTGACCATTTCCGTCGACCAGGCGCGATGCGCCTGCGAAGCCGCGCTCGAGCGGGCGGGCGCCCCGCAGGAGCATGCCGCGCTTCAGGCCGACCTGCTGATCGAGGCCGAGCTGCGCGGGCGTTCCTCGCACGGCCTGATGCGGCTGGAGCGGATCATCGCGCGGATCGGCAACGGCGTCGCCGACCCGCTTGCGTCCGGACGGCGGACCTGGCGCTCGACGTCCCTGCTGCAGGTTGACGGGGAGCGCGGTCTCGGGCCGGTCGTCGCCTGCTCGGCGCTCGATGCGCTGAGCGCGCGGGTCGCACAAACCGGCGTCGCGCTCGCGGCAATCGCCAACAACAATCATCTCGGCATGCTCGCCTGGTACGCCGAGCGGGTGGCGCGGGATGGCCAACTCCTCATCGCCCTCTCGACCAGCGAGGCCCTCGTCCATCCCTGGGGGGGACGGCGCGCCCTCATCGGCACCAATCCCGTGGCGATCGGCATCCCCGCCGCCCCGCAGCCCTTCGTGCTCGACATGGCGACGAGCCTCGTCTCGATGGGCGAGATCCACAATCGGGCGCTCCAGGGCCGGCCCATCCCGGAATCCTGGGCGCTGGACGAGGCGGGGAACCCGACCACGGACGCCGCCGCGGCCGTCAAGGGGGCGATCGCGCCCTTCGGCGGAGCGAAGGGCTACGCGCTCGGTCTCGCGTTCGAGCTCCTCGTCGCCACGCTCACCGCTTCGGCGGTGGGCCGCGACGTGAGAGGCACGCTCGACGCCGTGAACATCTGCAACAAGGGCGACGTCTTCATCATGATCGACGCCGGCGCGAGCGCGGCGACGGCCCGCCTCGTCGGCGACTTCCTCGCCCTGCTGCGTGCCGATCCGCCGGCTGATGGCTTCGACGCCATCGCGGTGCCGGGCGATCGATCGGCGGCCACACGCGCGGGGCGGATGCGGGACGGCATACCGGTCGCACCGGTCGTGAGACGCCGTCTCCTCGAACTCGCGGAGCTTCCGCAGCACTTCTTCGGAGACAAAGGGCAATGACCCAGTTTGGTGTGCTTCGCGCTCCCCGGAGCGTGGTATTCGGGATGGGTCAGCGTCGCGCGCTCGGTCGAGCGGCCAGGGAGCTTGGCCGGAAGGCCTTCATCTGCACGGATGCGCGCCTCGGCGCCGAGCCGGTGCTGCGCGAGATGGTGGACGACCTCACGGCGCACGGATTGTCGGTGAAGGTCTACGACCGGACGATCGCCGAGCTGCCGCTCGCCTGCATCGACGAGGCGCTCGCCGCGGCATCCGGCTTCGGCGCGGACCTGGTCATCGGCGTCGGGGGCGGCTCGTGCATGGATGTCGCCAAGATCGTCGCCTTGATCCTCGCCCATGGCGGCCATGCCCGCGAGTATTACGGCGAGCACAAGGTACCCGGCCCGACATGCCCGGTGATCGCCGTCCCGACGACGGCGGGAACCGGCTCGGAGGTGACTCCCGTCGCGGTGCTCGGCGACCCTGAGCGGGAGATGAAGGTCGGGATCTCGTCGCCTCACCTCATCCCGCACACCGCGATCTGCGATCCCGAGCTGACCTTCAGCTGTCCGCGCCAGCTCACCGCCGTGTCCGGAGCCGACGCCCTCACGCACGCGATCGAAGCGTTCACGGCCATCGAGCGTCCCGCGACGCCGACTCTCGCCTACGACCACGTCTTCGTCGGCAAGAACATCCTCTCCGACGCCTGGGCCCTCGAGGCGATCCGGCTCATCACCCTCTCCCTGCGCCGGGCCGTCGAGGACGGGGATGACGGAGCGGCGAGAAGCGATGTCATGCGGGGAGCGTTGCTGGCAGGCCTGGCCTTCGGCTCCGCCGGCACGGCGGCGGCGCACGCCATCCAGTATCCGGTCGGTGCGCTGACCCACACGCCGCACGGTGCCGGCGTCGCGTCGCTCATGCCTTACGTCATGCAGTTCAACAGGCAGGCCTGTCCGGGCGCCTATGCGGAGATCGCCACGGCCATGGGAATCCCGGACCGCGGTGAGGGCGTCGACGCGCGCGCGCAGGCCGCCATCGACGCCGTGGCGGAGCTCGTCGGCGCGATCGGAATCCCGAAGACGCTGGCCGATCTCGGATTCCCGGCGGACCGGATCGACTGGGCGGCGGAGCAGTCGCTGGCATCCCAGCGACTGATCAAGAACAATCCCAGGCCCCTCGACGTGGCGGCCCTGAGGACGATCGTGACCGCTGCCCATGGTGGCAGCTTCGAAGCGCTGAGGTAAGTCATGAGCGCAGCAGTGGCTCTTCATACGCGTGTCGATATCCACGAGGTCCGACGCGATCTCTTCGTCGACGGTGCCTGGCGGGCGGCAGGCTCCGGCAAGCGGTTCGACGTCGTCAATCCGGCGACGGAGGACGTTCTCGCGAGCGTCGCGGACGCTTCCGTCGAGGACGGCCTGGCGGCCGTCGATGCGGCGGCGACCGCTGCCGCGGGCTGGGCCGGGACGGCTCCACGCGCCCGGGCGGACATCCTCATGCGGGCCTATCGCCTCATGATGGACAAAGCCGATTGGCTGGCCGAGCTGATCTCGCTCGAGAACGGCAAAGCCCTCGCCGACGCGAGAGGCGAAGTCAGCTACGCCGCCGAGTTCTTCCGCTGGTATGCGGAGGAAGCGGTGCGGTTGATCGGGGAGATGTCGATCGCGCCGGGCGGTGGCAATCGCATCCTGGTGCAGTACCAGCCGGTCGGCATCGCGGTCCTCGTCACGCCGTGGAACTTCCCCGCCGCCATGGCCACGCGCAAGATCGGCCCGGCGCTCGCGGCCGGCTGCACCTGCGTGCTGAAGCCCGCGGCGGAGACGCCGCTGACGGCGCTCGCCATGGCCGAGATCCTGGCCGAAGCGGGCGTGCCCGGAGGCGTGGTGAACGTCGTCACGACCTCGACGGCGGGACCGGTCGTCAGCGCGATGCTGCACGATCCGCGCGTGCGCAAGCTGTCGTTCACCGGTTCGACCAAGGTTGGGCAGATCCTGCTGCGCGAGGCGGCCGACAACGTCGTGAACTGCTCGATGGAACTCGGAGGGAACGCGCCGTTCATCGTGTTCGACGATGCCGACATCGATGCGGCCATCGAGGGCGCCATGATCGCCAAGATGCGGAACGGCGGCGAGGCCTGCACGGCCGCGAACCGGTTCTACATCCAGCGCGGAGCGATGGAGGCCTTCGGGAGCAAGCTTGCCGGGCGGATGGGTGCGATGACCGTCGGCGACGGCTGGCTGCCGGGCACGGCATGCGGACCCCTCGTGAACGAGCCGAGCCGCCGCAAGGTCGACGGCTTCGTCAAGGACGCGGTCTCCCGCGGTGCGACCGTGCTGACCGGCGGAACGCCGCTCGAGCGCAAAGGCTACTTCTTCGCGCCGACGGTCCTGGCCGACGTCCCGCGCGACTCGCTCCTGCTTCACGACGAGATCTTCGGACCGGTCGCGGCACTCGTGCCCTTCGACTCCGAGGATGAGGTCGTGGAACTGGCCAACCACACGCAGTACGGGCTGGCCGCCTACGTCTATACCGGCAACCTTGCCCGCGGCCTGCGCGTTTCGGAACGCATCGACTGCGGCATGGTCGCGCTGAACCGGGGGCTCGTCTCCGATCCGGCTGCACCCTTCGGCGGAACCAAACAGAGTGGCCTGGGACGGGAAGGCGGACATCATGGCCTTCTCGAGTTTACCGAGGCCAAGTATATCGCGACCCAATGGTGATCCCGGTGGGAGCCGTTCGGCCGCTCCTGCCGTCGCGAGACCGGGTTCGGCGCGAGGCCGGCGGCATCGACAGTCAGGTGATCGGATGAAATCGCGACGCGCTCGTGCAGGATCGGACAGCGAGGTCGTCAAGACCGTCACCGCGGGGAGCGTCGGGATCGGCGGCGGCCTCAGGCGATCGTCGGGCCTCGTCGAGGAGGTCGTCGCACGCATCCGGCAAGACATCGGCTCGATGAAGATCGAGCCGGGAGGCCGGATCTCCGTCGACAACCTGGCGCGTGAGTTCGGCGTCTCCCAGACGCCGATCCGGGAGGCCTTGAGCAGGCTCGAGGCGCTGGGCCTGGTGACCAAGCGCTATCTGGTGGGTTACTGCTGTGCCCCCAAGCTGACCCGCGACAAGTTCGATAAGCTCTACGAGGTCCGGCTCCTGCTGGAGCCTTACGTGGCGCGGCTTGCCGCCCGCAACATGTCGCTCGAGAGCCTGGCTGAGCTCGAAGTCGTCCTGAACGACATGGAGCCCGCCAGAGCCGGCGAGAGCGTCGCGTCCTATCAGCACTTCGCCGATCAGGATGCGCTGTTCCATGCGATGATCGCGACCGGCAGCGGGAATGAACTGGCGGCAGACGCGCTCGCGCGGTTGCACACCCACATGCACATCTTCCGCCTGCGCTTTCACAGCGAAGTCACCAACGAAGCCTTCCTCGAACACAAGCTTCTTTTGGACATCCTGCGCGCCCGGAGCGGCAGCGCGGCCGAGGGGGCGATGCGGGAACATATCCAGCGCTCCTACGAGCGGCTCGTGCAGTTCACATGTGATTGACGTCGGCGGCATGTCCCATCGGTCGGCAAGGAATCGACGAGCGGGTCCGCGGCCGCTCGTCGGGGGCCGCACAGGTCCACGAGGCATCACGACACGAAAAGAATGCGATCCGACTGGAGGCGACGCCGAGCCAAGACGGACAGTAAAAAAAGACGGAAGAGACGCCGGCATCAAGCTCGACAGGGTCGCTCGCACGCGCGCTCGCACGCGCGTCGGCATCACCGTTACGGGCTCACGGCTCAAGGAGGAGAGACCAAGATGGCACTCCCGCTCGCGGGTATTCGGGTTCTCGACGTAACCCAGGTCATGGCCGGTCCGTTCTGCTGCATGTTGCTGGGCGACATGGGCGCGGATGTGATCAAGATCGAACCGCCCCGGACTGGGGACTCGACGCGCCAGTCGATGGGATTTCGCCTCAAAGGCGAGGACAGCCCGGGCTTCCTGGCGCTCAACCGCAACAAGCGCAGCATCGCTCTCGACCTGAAGACGCCTGAGGACCGCGACGTCATGTACGCCCTCGTGCGCAGCGCGGACGTGCTCGTGGAGAACGCGCGTCCCGGGGTCTCGCGTCGTCTCGGGATGGATTACGAGACGCTCAGCGCGATCAACCCTCGACTGATCTTCGCGAGTATCTCAGGTTTCGGGCAGACGGGCCCGTGGTCTCAGCGGCCGGGCTTCGACCTGATCGCCCAGGCGATGTCGGGCGTCCTCAGCGCGAACGGCTTTCCGGGCATGGAACCGGCCAAGAACTCGATCGCCGTCGCGGATCTCGGCGCGGGTCTGTTCTGCACCTACGGCATCCTGAGCGCCATCATCGGTCGCCAAACATCGGGACAAGGGCAGTACATCGATGCCTCGCTGCTCGAGGCGGCGCTCGGACTCTCGATCTGGGAGACGACCGAGCTGTGGGGTACCGGACGATCTCCGGAGCCGATCGGTTCGGCCAATCGCATGTCGGCCCCCTACCAGGCGGTCGAAGCATCGGATGGCTGGTTCGTGATCGGCGCAGCCAACCAGGGCCTTTGGCTGAAGCTGATCCAGGTCCTCGCCAGGCCCGAGTTGCAGGAGGACGCGCGCTATGCGACCAACGCGGCGCGGGTGAAGAACAGGATCGCCCTGATCAGCGACCTCGCGCCGACCTTCCTCACTCGCTCGCGGCAGGAATGGATCGATGCCCTGGTCGCGGCGGGCGTGCCGGCGGCCCCGATCCTGGATTACGCCGAGGCCGTCGAGAGCGAACAGGCCGTCGCGCGCGACATGGTCATGAACGTCGCGCATCCGGTCGAGGGCGAGTTCCGCTCGCTCGGCTTCCCGGTGAAGATGCGCGGCACGCCGCAGGAGGTCCGCTACCCTCCGCCCCTGCTCGATCAGCATCGGTCCGAGATCCGCGATGAGCTGATCGCGCGCGGGCTCCTGAAACTGGACAAAGCCGGCGAGGCTGCAGAATGAGCACGGTTGGAAAGCTGGTTTTCGAGAAGGATGGGCCGATCGCCCGCTTCTCCTTCGACAACCCGTCCGCTCACAACGCGTTGACCAAGGAGATGTGGAATGATCTTCGCGACGCCGCACTGGATGTGGCGCGCGATCCCACGATTCGCGTCGCGACCTTCCGCGGCGTCGGCGGCAAAGCCTTCGTATCGGGCACCGACATCACCGGCTTCACACGATTTTCGAGTGGTGCGGACGGTCTCGCCTACGAGCGCGACATCGACGCCTGCATGGCGGCCGTCGATGCCATCCCGGTCACGACCATCGCCATCATCGACGGATGGGCCATCGGCGGAGGTCTGAACATCTCCTCCGCCTGCGACTTCCGCATCGCGACGCCGAACGCCCGGTTCGGCTCCCCGATCGGGCGGACCATCGGCAACTGCCTGTCTGCGGCGAGTTGCGCCCGCATCGCGGCGGCCGTGGGTCCGGCGATCGCCAGGCGCATGGTCCTGCTCGGCGAGATCGTGCCTGCGGAGGCGCTCGTCGGGAACGGTTTCCTGCTCCAGATCGTCGAACCGGATCAGCTCGAAGCCGCCGTCGAGAGCGTGTGCACCCGCGCGGTCGAGAACGCGCCGCTGACGACGCGGGCGACGAAGGAAACGTTTCGTCGACTCACGATGGAGGGTCTCCCCGATGTCGACCCGCTCATCGCGTCCGTTTACGGCAGCGAGGATTTCGCTCGCGGGGTCCGCGACTTCCTCGCCAGGACGAAAGCCGTTCCGACGTGGTCGGGACGCTGATCGCGAGGCAGGATCGCGCACCGCAGTCACCTGGGCAGTCAGGGCCAGGGGCGCGATGCCGTGACCGGGACCGGGCCGTCTGGTGCAAGCAGGGGGCCCGGATCCGACGGGCCGCCGGCATCCGCCGGCATGACGATTGAGGATGAGGAACAGGACGATGGATCGACCGCAGACCTCCGCTGCTCCCGGACGCGGTCGGGTGGCGCTCGTGGGCGCGGGCGAGTTCGGTGCCACATTCGCGGCGCAGGTCCGCCGCATCCCGGCGCTGCGCCTGAGCGTCGTCTGCGACCGCGACCTCGTGCGGGCGCGGAGCGCGCTCGACGGAGCCGGCTTCGGGAACGACGAAGTCGTGGCTTGCGACGGTCGCGCCGCCATCCTGGCGGCGATCGAGAGAGGCCGTGTCGCGATCTGCGACGACTTTCATCTGCTGCGCGACCTGCCCCTCGACATCGTCGTCGAGGCGACCGGGCTGCCGGAGACGGCCGCCACGATCGCCGAGGCGGCGACGCTGTCGGGCTACGCGACCGCCCTCGTGACCAAGGAGGCGGAGATCGTCGTCGGGCCGCTGCTCGCCGCGCGGGCGCGGGCGGCCGGTCTCGTCCACACCCCCGTCGACGGCGACCAGCCGAGCCTCGTCATGGCCCTGATCGCCCGGGCCGCCACCCTCGGCCTGCCGGTCGTGGCGGCAGGCAAGTCGACCGAGTCCGATTACGTCTTCAGCCCGGCCGATGGCACGATCGCAGCCTGGGGCCGCCGCGTGCCGGTCCATGGCTACGGCACGCCGTTCGAAGGACCCGACCTCCTTGCCTGCCTGCCTGGCCGCATCGTGCCGGGTCTGGCCGTCGGCACCGTGCCGGATCTCTGCGAGATGGGCATCGTCGCCAACCATTGCGGCCTCGGCGTCGACCGACCGGGCCTGCACGCGCCCATCGCCCGGACCGTCGAGCTGCCGCGGTTATTCCGGCCGCGCGACGAGGGCGGTCTGCTCGAGCGAACCGGCGTGGTCGACATCTTCGCCTGCCTTCGCCGTCCCGACGAGATCAGCTTCGCAGGCGGCACCTTCGTGATCGTCGAGGCGCCCGACCGGGCGACCGGGCAGCTTCTCGCGTCGAAGGGCATCCCGGGCTGCGGCGAGGGCCGCTACCTGCTGTTGCACAATCCCGTTCACCTGCTCGGAGTCGAGGCGCCGATCTCGGTCTTGTCGGCCTTGCGCGACGGGCGATCGAGCGGCGGCGCGGACGTCCGCCAGCGCCTCGACCTGACGGCCCGCACGGAGCGCCCCTTCGCGGCGGGGGAAATCCTCCGCCTCGGGGAGCGGCACGCCCTTCCGGGCATCGCGCCCGAGCTTCGCCCGGCGCGCGCGCTCGCGCCGGACGCGCCGCTACCGTACTACCTCCTGCCGAACAGCCGGCTCGCCCGGCCGCTCGCCGCCGGAGCCCTGATCACCGGCGCGGACGTCGTTCCCCCCTCCGACAGCGCGCTGTGGCGGCTGCGACGGGAGCAGGACCTTCGGCCGAGCCTGCGATGACGGGGTGAGACGGCCACAGCGTCTCTCGAACGACGGTCGTGGACCATGAGGCGCGGCCTGTGCCGCGATCGCCTCGTATTCACGGACCCGCTCAGCATGATGAGGACAAGGAGGGCTGCGATGCCTGATCGCCGTACCGTGCGCGCCGACGCCTCCGGAGACGAGCCCGCCTCGGGCAATGACCTGGGCTTCTCGTTGCCGATCTTCGACGCCCACCACCATTTCTGGCGCCTCGGGGAGGGGCACTACCCCTGGTTATCTGACGCGTATGATTCGACTTTCTTCCTCGGCGACTATCGGTCGATCTGCACGGATTTCATGGTTGACGAATACGCTGCCGCGACAGCTGGGTTCGATGTCGTCGGATCGGTCCATGTCGAAGCGGAGCGCTCGCGCAAGGAGCAGGTTGCCGAAACCGAGTTCCTCACGCGTCTCAATCGTGAGACGGGGCGGCCGAATGCCATTGTCGGGCATGTCTATTTCACGCAGCCTGATCGCGAGGCGGTCTTGGCCGGCCACGCGGCGCATGGGCTCGTGCGGGGCATCCGGTCGAAACCGAAGACCGCCCCACGACCCGACGCGTCGGTCGATGGCGATGCAGGTTCGATGCAGGATCCGAACTGGCTGGCAGGGTATGCCCTGCTGGCGAGATACGGGTTCTCGTGGGACTTGCGGGTGCCCTACTGGGAGCTCGAGCGCGCGGCCGCGGTGGTTTCACGGTTCCCGGACATCCCGGTCGTCGTCAATCACCTCGGCCTTCCCGTGGACCGCACCGTGGACGGCCTGGCGATGTGGCGGCGAGGCATGGCGGCGCTGGCCGCGTGCCCTCACGTGACCGTCAAGGTCTCTCAGCTGGGCCTTGCCGGTGCGCGATGGGATCCGGCCTCGAACCGCCGCGTCGTGCGGGAGGCTGTCGAGCTCTTCGGCTACAGCCGTTCGATGTTCGGGAGCAACTTGCCGGTGGCTGGCCTCGCCGCGTCGTTCCGCGACGGCGTGAGCGACATCCTGGCAGCGTTGCATGACGCCACGGAGGCTGACCTGAAGCAAGTCTTCTCGGAGACGGCACGCATGTTCTATCGCGTCGGATAGATTCCTGTCCGTCTCGGTGCTTGGCGCCAGCAGAGCCGTTTCGGAGACGCAGGACGGTGACTGTGATCCGCAGTGGCCTCGATGGCCGGGGCTTCGCGAGCCGCGTGCGCCCCGCAGCTGGCGCGACGCCGGCAACGTCGTGGCGCCGAACTCCGACGCGGTCGCCAATCCTGCGACGAACCCACGCTTGATGCGGATCGACTCGCTTCACCAGAGGCCGCGCCAGCGCCACGAAACAGGCGACTAGGTTTGCTGCCAATGACGATTTTCCTTGAATCGTGTGCCTTGCGCGGCACATGAGGCGACGTTTCTCCATTCTATAACATCACTCTATATGCCGGGACGGCGCATGAGGAAAGATTGCGCTTCGCCTGGATTTTTGGCCTGATCTCACATCCTCAAGACGCACTGTCGTGGTACCGATGTGCAACTTGAAAGTCTGATATTCGGATTCGGCTCGCAGCGTCGCCGCGCACCGCCACGGCAATATTGAAAACTGTCTCATACGATCAAGTCAATTTGCATATCTGGCTTATAGTAGCCATTCACACGCCTGTTTCGACCCCTGAGAGGGAATCTACAGGAGGGGAGTCATGTCGCTCACATCAGCACGTCGGACGGCAACGACATGCCTGACCGGCGGAATGAGCCTTGCGGTGGCAGGCATTCTCACCAGTTCCGTCGCGCTGGGTCAGCCCCTGATGGTGCGGGTCAATCCGTACCTCGCCGATCAAGGCGTGCTCATGTCCGGCAATCAGACCGGCTCGGTCCAAACCCTGTTCGACGCCGGACCTCGCTACACCGAGGCGAACGGACGCGGAGCGCGGGTCGGAGTCGGAAGCGCGATTCCCGACTGGGTCCAGATCGGCTCGTTTCAGAACGTCTCGGTCAGAGGTCTGAACCCGGTCGGCTACTACGGTTACTTCATCTCTCCCGACGACAAGGCGGTCATCGTCGACCTGGGTTCCCGCAGGATCGTGCGCGTCATCCGCCCATGAGGGCCGGCCCGCACACCCGCGTCCCGCGCGCAGAGGCCGCGCGGTCGCTTGAGCGGTCATCGCGACCCTGAAAGGGCCGGGCCCGACCGTAAAGGGCGACGGCGTGCCGTTGGCCGATCGAACAACAGCCGTGGATCACGCTCCGGTGGATGAAGTCGGGAGCCTGCGATGACACGAACCACAAGCTTGCTGCTCCTTCTGCTGGCGGCCTCGGCGGCCTCTGCAAACGAGGTTCCGCGCTACAACATCGAAGCGACGTGCCGCGCGGCGCCCGCCCTCGCAGGAGGAGCGGGCAACGTGGACCGGGACTGCCTCAGGGACGAGGCACGGGCGCTGACGCAAGTCGAGCAGCAATGGGCCAGCTTCGACGCGCACCGCCGCGACACCTGTGCCCAGGAGACGCGCATCGGGGGGCCGCCGAGCTACGTCGCCCTGCTCACCTGCCTGCAGATGTAGGCCGGCGATGATGCCCGGACCATCACGAACCCCGTCGCGCCGAGGCGCAGCCCGGCATCCGGTCGGGAGCGCGCTCGTTCCGCCATCGCGCGTCAACGACACGGGTGGGGACGATGCACGGAACCGAAGGAGACCGAGCAGGTCGACCGGGCTCGCTGATGAGACTGGCCCCGCGGCGAAGCCCGAGGCTCGTCCCGGCATGCGCCGGATCCCGGGCGGGACCTTTCGCATGGGGTCTGCCCATCACTATCCTGAGGAGGCGCCTGTCCATCGCGTCACCGTGGACAGCTTCTGGCTCGACACTGCCCCTGTCACGAACCGCCAGTTCGGACGGTTCGTGCGCGCCACGGGCCATCGCACCGTCGCGGAGATCCCGCCGAAGCCGGAGGATTACCCCGACGCGCCGCCCCACCTGCTGTTCCCGGGCTCCCTCGTGTTCGTGCCTCCGCGCGGATCTGTCGACCGGCGCGATTACAGCCAGTGGTGGGTGTTCCTGAGGGGCGCGAACTGGCGCCACCCCTACGGCCCGGGCAGCTCGATCAAGGGTCTCGACGACCATCCCGTCGTTCACGTGGCATACGATGATGCGGCGTCCTACGCCGCCTGGGCCGGCAAGGGGCTGCCGACCGAAGCCGAGTGGGAGTTCGCCGCGCGTGGCGGGCTTGACGGTGCCGACTTCGCCTGGGGTGACGAGTTCGCACCCGGCGGGCGCCGCATGGCTAACACATGGCAGGGCGAGTTTCCGCACTGGAACCTCTCGCCGGCGGCCTACAAGCGCACCTCCCCTGTCGGGGCCTTCCCGGCAAACGGCTACGGGCTTGTCGACATGATCGGCAACGTCTGGGAGTGGACGTCCGACTGGTACGCGTCGGGCCATCCCGACGACGCTCCGAAGGCCTGCTGCATTCCCCGAAACCCGCGCGGTGGTCGCGAGGCCGACAGCCGGGATCCGCGGAGCGGAATTCCCTGCAAGGTCGTGAAGGGCGGCTCGCATCTCTGCGCCCCCAACTACTGCCGCCGCTACCGGCCGGCGGCCCGTCACGCGCAGCCAGTCGATACCTCGATGAGCCATGTCGGCTTCCGATGCATCGTGAGAGAGGACCTGCCATGAGTGGTGACACGCACGATGCGGATCAGGTGGCCCCTGGACCGGGTAGTTCCCTCAGCCGCCGCCGCATCCTCCTCACAGGCACGTCGGCCCTCGCGACCGCTGCGTTGGTGCCGGGCGTGGAACCCTCGCTCGCCCAAGCTCAGCCGCAACCGGCGACAGGGCAACAGCCGAACATCCTTGTCATCATGGGTGACGATATCGGCATCTGGAACATCGGCGCCTACCACCGCGGCATGATGGCCGGACGGACGCCCCATCTCGACCGGATCGCCGCAGAGGGCATGCTGTTCACCGACTATTATGCGGAGGCGAGTTGCACGGCGGGGCGCGCCGCCTTCATCACCGGCGAACTGCCGATCCGCACGGGCATGACCACGGTCGGCCAGGCCGGTGCCCCTATCGGCATCCCGGCGGAGGCCGTGACCATCGCGACCGCGCTGAAGGGCATGGGCTACACCACCGGCCAGTTCGGCAAGAACCACCTGGGCGACAAGAACGAGTTCCTGCCGACGGTGCACGGCTTCGACGAGTTCTTCGGCTATCTCTACCATCTCGACGCGATGGAGGACCCGGCCCATCCCGCCTATCCGCAGGAGCTGCTGAACCGGGTCGGCCCGCGCAACATGGTCCATTCCTGGGCGACGAACGTCGACGATCCCACGGTAGACCCGCGCTGGGGCAAGGTCGGCAAGCAGCGCATCGAGGATGCCGGCACGCTCTACCCGAAGCGGATGGAGACCGTAGACGAAGAAATTCGCGACCTGGCCCTCGGGTTCATCGACAAGGCCAAGGCCGACGGCAAGCCGTTCTTCGTCTGGCTCAACCCGACCCGCATGCACGTCACCACGCATCTGTCGCCCAAGTACCAGGGTATGCGCAACTCTCGGAATGGCTGGAGCATCCAGGAAGCCGGCATGGCGCAGCTCGACGATGTCGTCGGTGCGATGATGAAGAAGCTGACGGATTTAGGGATCGACAACAACACCATCGTGATCTTCACGACGGACAACGGCACGGAGGTCTTCACTTGGCCGGACGGCGGTCAGACGCCGTTCGCGCAGTCCAAGGGCACGGTCCTGGAAGGCGGCTTTCGCGCGCCGGCACTGATTCGTTGGCCCGGCAAGGTCCCGGCCGGCACAGTCGAGAACGGCGTCATCTCCGGCCTCGACTGGTTCGCGACGCTGGTCGCGGCCGCAGGCAACCCGAACATCGCCGAGGAGCTGAAGAAGGGCAAGCAGATCGGGGATCGGACCTACAAGGTTCATCTGGACGGGTACAACCAAATCGACATGATCACCGGTAAGGGCGCTTCGAAGCGTAACGAGGTCTGGTACTTCGGTGAGAGCGAGCTGGGGGCTGTGCGGATCGGTGACTACAAGTACCGCTTCATCGATCAGCCCCACGGGTGGCTCGGCGACAAGACGAAGCCCGACGTGCCCTACATCACCAACCTGCGGCTCGATCCCTTCGAGCGCACCGGCTGGCCCGACAGCGGGACCAAGATCGGGGCGCAGAACTACATGAGCTGGTTTCTCTATGAGTTCTGGCGCTTCGTCTTCGTGCAGCAGGAGGTGGAGAAGCTGGCCCAGACCGCCATCGAGTTCCCGCCGATGCAAAAGGGCGCCAGCTTCAACCTCGAGGCCGTGAAGGCGAAGATCCAGGCGGCCAGGTCAGCGATGGCGAAGTAGAGATCAAGCGAGCCGCAGCCTAGAAACTGGATTGTCTCCAGGGTTTCACCTCTTGAGCGCACAGGCTCAACTGGTATCGGTCGTCCTCGGCCGTGTCGAGCGGGATGCACGTGGCACGGAGCAGCGTCAGCGTTCCTGCCTCTGATCGTGTTACACCCTCGCGCCTTGGCATCGACACGTCGCTGCCAAGGCGTCCGGATGCCACGGCGTCCGGCGCCTTCGAACCGGTCCGTTCGAAGG
>JAEWKL010000468.1 GCA_023386115.1 Pseudomonadota bacterium | reverse complement strand
GCGTGGTCGTAGCGGCGGCGTTCACGCGGCGGCTCCCGCGCGCAGGCTCATGTCCTCGGGCCGCCAGGCGAGGCGCACCGCCTCGCCCTCGCCGGGCTGGGCGAGACCGTCATTGGGGCGCACCACGATCGCCGGGCCGCATTCGGTCTCGCACTGGAAGAGCCAGTGGTTGCCCTGGAAGATGCGGGCGGACACCCGCCCCGGCAGGCCGGATTCGGCGAAGCCGATCCGCTCAGGGCGGACGCTGATCGTCACCGGGCCGTGCACGCCGACGGGGGCCGGCGCGCTCCAGCCGCCGGCGACGATCCGGGCGGGAGACGCGCCCTCGATCCGGGCGGCAAAGTCGTTGGTCTTGCCGAGGAACTGGGCGACGAAGGCGGAAGCCGGGCGTTCGTAGGTGTCCTGCGGCGTGCCGATCTGCTCGATGCGGCCCTTGCTCATCACGACGATGCGGTCGGAGAGCGACAGCGCCTCGGTCTGGTCGTGGGTGACGAGAATCGTGGTGGTGCCGAGGTTGCGCTGGATCTGGCGCAGCTCGATCTGCATCTCCTCGCGCAGCTTGGCGTCGAGATTCGACAGCGGCTCGTCGAGGAGCAGCACGCTCGGCCGGATGACGAGGGCGCGGGCGAGCGCGACGCGCTGCTGCTGGCCGCCGGACATCCGGCGCGGATGGCGGTCCTCGTAGCCGGCGAGCCCCACCATCGCCAGCGCCGCGCGCACCCGCTCTGTGCGCTCGGCCTTGCCGACCCGCTGCATCTCCAGGCCGAACGCGACGTTCTCGGCGGCCGTCATGTGGGGGAAAAGGGCGTAGCTCTGGAAGACGATGCCGAGGCCGCGCTTCGCGGGATGGACCTGCGTCAGGTCGCGCCCTTCCAGGCGGATCGTTCCCCGGGAGGGCGCCAGGAATCCGGCGATCATCTGCAACGTCGTGGTCTTGCCGCAGCCCGACGGGCCGAGGAACGAGACGAACTCGCCCGGCGCGACCGCGAGGTTGAAATCCTCGACCGCGACGTGGCTGCCGAAGGCCTTGGCGACGTGCTCGAGCTCGAGAAGGGGCGCGGCGGAGCGGGGGTTCGTGGTCATGCGCAGGATCCGGGGCTGTCCGGGGGAGGAAGTGGCGCGGGGTACTCCTGTCCCCGCGGGCGGGGAGAGGCCTTCGTTCCCCTCGTCGGGGACGAAGGTCGCCCGCAGGGCGCGGGTGAGGGGGTGCTTCCGGAGGAGCCTCATCCGTCGAGACCCCCTCACCCTCGCTTCGGCTTCGCCTACGCTTGCCGCGCCCTCTGCACGAGGGCTCGGCCCTCTCCCCGCCCGCGGGCAGAGGAGGAAACCCGCGCTTTTCGAGGCAACACTTGAGGATTTCAGGACCCGGCAGACCTACCGCTCGACCTCCCGATTCCACCGTTTCGTCCACTCCTCCCGCTTCTCGTTCACCACCGTCCAGTCCGGCGTGTACAAAGCAGCGGCGCGGGGGCCGACGGGGGCCATCTTGACGATCTCCGGCGGTACCTCGACCGACTTCAGCACCGGGCCGTAGCCGTATTCCTTCAGCATCGTCAGCTGCACCTTGGGATCGAGCAGCGCCTTGATGAAGGCGTTGGCGAGCGGCGACCCCTTCGGCTTGGCGATCGGACAGGCGGCGGTGAGGAGCGCGACCGCGCCCTCCTTCGGGTAGACGAAATCGACCGGGAAGCCGGTATTGGCCAGGCCCTGCACCCGGCCGGTGCCCCAGACCGCGATCACCGCCTGGCCGGACTGGAACAGCTCGGTCATCTTGCCGGGCGACGGCTCGTAGGCGAGCACGTTCGGGTTGATCTCGGACTTGAAGATCTTGAACGCCGCATCGACGTTCTTCTCGCTGCCGCCGTTCATCTTCGCCAGCATCACCAGGACGTTGAGCCCGTAGGTGTTGTTGATCGGCGGGATGACGAGCTTCTGGCGGTATTTCGGGTCCTTGAGGTCGTTCCAGGAGGTCGGCGGTGCCCAGCCCTTCTCCGCAAAGACCTTGGTGTTGTACATGAGCCCGGTGGCGACGAGGCCGGTCGCCACCGCCTTGTCGTCGGTGAAGCGGGCGAGGTCGTAGAGGTCGCCGGTCGGCACGCCCTCGACCTTATCGCAGAATCCGAGCTGGATCGCCTGATACATCGGGCCGTCATCGACGATGGCGACGTCGATCTGCTGGTTGCCCTTCTGCGCCTGAAGCTTCGCCAGCGTGTCGGTGGAGTTGCCGGCAACGTACTCGACCTTGACGTTGTTGGCCTTCTCGAAGGCCGGGATCACCTCGGTGCGGATCGTCTTCTCGAACGAGCCGCCATAGCCGGCGACGTAGAGCGTCGTCTGCTGCGCCGTCGCGGGAGCGAGGGAGGTGGCCAGGGCCGTGAGGCCGAGGGCGGTCAGGAGGCCGAGCTTCTTTACCAAGGACCTGTCTCCTCTCGCGGACGCGATGCGGCGTTGCACAAGAATGTGCCATGGCGCCGCGATAGGCAAAAAGGTGCCGGGCGGGTGGAGACTCGTCCAATGCGAAATGGCACGCCATTCATGTTGAAATGTTATGATTCGACCGAAGCGACGGGAGGCCGGATGGCACGGATCAACCTGCGGCAGGTCGAGGCCTTCCGCGCCACGATGCTCACCGGCAGCGTCACCGAGGCCGCCTCCCTGATGGGGGTGACCCAGCCGGCCGTGAGCCGGCTCCTACGAGACCTTCAAGCGCTCCTCAACATGCCGCTCTTCGAGAAGCGCGGCACCGGCCTGGTGCCGAATGCGGCGGCGACCGCGCTCTACACCGAGGTCGAGCGCTCCTTCGTCGGGCTCGAGCGGATCGGGGCGGCGGCCGAGGAGATCCGCGCCCGGCGCACCGGATTTCTGCGGGTCGCGGCGCTGCCGGCTCTGGCCAACGGCTTCCTGCCGCGACTGACCGGGCACTTCCTCAAGGAACGTCCGAACCTGAACCTGTCGCTGTTCGGGGTGATCTCACCCCTCGTGGTCGACTGGGTGACGAACAACCAGTGCGATGTCGGATTCGCCGAAGTGCCGATCGCCCATGAGGGCGTGCCGAGCCGGCGCCTGCCGGCGGTAGCCCGGGTCGCGGTGCTGCCGGAGGGCCACCGATTGGCGGAGAAGGCCGAGCTCGGACCGCGCGACTTCGAGGGCGAGACCTTCGTGTCGCTCACGGCCGGCTCGACCGGGCGCCACCTCGTCGACCAGGCTTTCCACCCCGACGGCGTCCGGCGGATTCTTCGGATCGAGACCGCCCTGTCGGAGATCATCTGCGGGCTGGTCTCGTCCGGAATCGGGGTCTCGATCTCCGATCCGTTCACGGCGCGGGAATTCGAGGGCCGTGGGGTGGTGGTGCGTCCCTTCGTGCCGCGGATCGAGTTCGAGTTCGCAGCGGTTTTTCCGCCCCAGCGCAGCCCGTCGCCGGTCGCGCTCGATCTCGTCGCGGCGGTGCGCGACGCGCTCCTGGCGCCGCCCTTCTCGGGCTGACGACGGTATTGCGCGCCGATCCTCCGCCGGCCGCCCCTCACGACAGTCGCCGCCGGCGCATCGCCAGGAGTTCGGTCCCGGTCTGGTACCTCCCCTCCCCTGCCAGCCGCACGAGGCGCCGGAAATAGCCGCCCGGATTGCGGATCCGGTTCCCGCCCGATCGGACGTCGTCATCGTGGGCTTGCGCCACGATCAGCACCAGGATGGCCGCCTCGTAGGGCCCGAGAACCGCGCAGGCCTCCGCCCAGGCGCTCGGATGTGCGCCGATCGACGCCCGCACCCGCCGCCCGGCATCGAGGATCTCGTGCTCCTCGCGGAGCTCGCCGCTCACCAGGTCGCGTACCACTGGGCAGGCCTCGACGACGAGCGCCGGTGCCGGAGCCACTCCCGCCTGCTCGCCCCGGCGAAGCGGTTCAGCGATCCCCGGCGAGTCCTTGCTCCAAGCCTCGCTAGGAGATCCTTTCTCTGTTTCTACGTGCGGGCAGATGTTGCCGTCACAGCCGGCTGCGTAGAAGCGATCCTCCACCATCCGGCGCAGCTCGCTCCAGGCGTCGAGCACGAGGTCGGGATCGCCCGCGCCGCGCCGCTCGGGCGTGGTCGTCTCCAAGCTGCCTTGCGCCGCGACGAGGTCGGCAATGGTCGTGTCGGGATGGCGCGCAATGAGCGCCTGCAGCGCCTCCGCCACGGCGCGCCGGTGCATCGTCACGAGATCGAAGGCGCGCCGGCGCCGCCGCCCCCCCCCCGCCCCCCCCCGCGCC
>JAEWKL010000196.1 GCA_023386115.1 Pseudomonadota bacterium | reverse complement strand
CTTCAAGCGCCTCGACGGCTACGACGTGTTCTTCACCACCGGCACCGACGAGCACGGCCTCAAGATCCAGCAGACCGCCACCAAGGCCGGGATCAGCCCGCGCGCCTTCGTGGACGACATGGCGCCGCGCTTCCGCGCCATGGCCGAGCGGCTCGACTGCTCCTTCGACCGCTTCATCCGCACCACCGACGCCGACCACATCGCCTCCGCCCAGGCCCTGTGGCGCCGGATGGAGGAGAACGGCGACATCTACCTCGCCAAGTATGCCGGCTGGTACTCGGTCCGCGACGAGGCCTATTACGACGAATCCGAGCTCGTCACGGCGCCCGACGGCAGCCGCCGGGCGGAGAAGACCGGCACGCCCGTCGAGTGGGTCGAGGAGGAGAGCTACTTCTTCCGGCTCTCGTCCTATGCCGAGCGCCTGCTCGCCCATTACGAGGCCCATCCGGACTTCATCGGGCCCGACACCCGCCGCAACGAGGTGGTGAGCTTCGTCCGCTCGGGCCTGCAGGATCTCTCCGTCAGCCGCACCACCTTCGACTGGGGCGTGCCGGTGCCGGGCAACCCCGCGCACGTGATGTATGTCTGGGTCGATGCGCTGACGAACTACATCACGTCCTGCGGCTTCCCGGACGAGGCCGGCCCGCGCTGGCGCCACTGGCCGGCGGACCTCCACGTCATCGGCAAGGACATCATCCGCTTCCACGCCGTGTACTGGCCGGCCTTCCTGATGTCGGCCGGCCTCCCGGTGCCCAAGCGCGTCTTCGGCCACGGCTTCCTGCTCAACAAGGGCGAGAAGATGTCGAAGTCGGTCGGCAACGTCGTCGATCCGGTCGGCCTCGCCGACACCTACGGCGTCGATCCGTTGCGCTACTTCGTGCTGCGCGAGGTGCCGTTCGGCCAGGACGGCAGCTACTCGCACGAGGCGATCGTCAACCGGCTCAACGCCGACCTCGCCAACGACCTCGGCAACCTCGCCCAGCGCTCGCTGACCATGATCGCCCGCAATTGCGGCGGCCAGGTCCCGAACGCGGGCGAGCCGTCCGCCGCCGATCGGGCGCTGCTGGCGATGGCCGACGCGCTGCCCGAGAAGGCGAGGGGGCTGATGCAGGACCTCGCCCTGCACGCGGTGCTGGCCGAGATCTGGGCCGTGGTGGCGGAGGCCAACCGCTACTTCGCCGGCCAGGAGCCCTGGAGCTTACGCAAGACCGACCCGGCCCGGATGGAGGCGGTGCTCACCACCACCGCCGAGGTGCTGCGGGCGGTCGGCATCCTGGTCCAGCCCTTCATCCCGAATGCCGCGTCCCGGCTCCTCGACCTGCTGGCGGTGCCGCCCGAGGCGCGCAACCTCGCCGATGTCGGGGCGGATGGTCGCCTCGTGCCCGGCACGAGCCTGCCGGCGCCGAGCCCGATCTTCCCGCGCTACGTGGAGCCCGAGGCGTGAGCCTGGTCGACAGCCCGCAAGGCGCAAGCCTGGTCGACAGCCATTGCCACCTCGACTCGCCCGGCCTCGCCGAGCGGCTGCCCGAGGTGCTGGCGCGCGCCAAGGCGGCCGGCATCGACCGGATGGTGACGATCTCGACCCGGGTACGCCGGTTCGAGACCTACCGGGCCCTCAGCGAGGCGCATCCCGAGATCCTGTTCACGGTCGGCACCCACCCGCACCAGGCCGGCGAGGAGCCGGACGTGCCGGCGGACGAGATCGTCGCACTGTCGCGCCATCCGCGCTGCATCGGCATCGGCGAGGCCGGACTCGACTACCACTACGATTACGCGCCGCGGGATGTGCAGCAGCGCGTGTTCCGCACCCACATCGCGGCGGCGCGGGAGAGCGGGCTGCCGCTCGTCATCCACGCCCGCGAGGCGGACGAGGATGTGGCGCAGATCCTCACCGAGGAGATGGCCGAGGGCCCGTTCAAGGCGGTGCTGCACTGCTTCTCGTCGGGGCGGCGCCTCGCCGAGACCGGGGTCGAGCTCGGTTTGTACGTGTCGTTCTCCGGCATCGTCACGTTCCGCAACTCGGACGAGATCCGGTCGATCGCCGCCAGCGTGCCGCGCGAGCGCCTGCTCGTCGAGACCGATGCGCCGTACCTCGCGCCGGTGCCGCACCGGGGCCGGCCGAACGAGCCGGCCTTCGTCGCCGACACCGCCCGGGTGCTGGCCGAGACCGTGGGGCTGAGCGCCGACGACCTCGCGGCGCTCACCACCGCCAACTTCTACCGTCTGTTCGACAAGGCCGCCGCCCACCGTTGAGGGTTCTGACACGCATGCCGACCCTGACCCTTCGCATCCTGGGCTGCGGCTCCTCGGGCGGCGTGCCGCGGGTCGGCTACGGCTGGGGCGCCTGCGACCCGGCCGATTCCCGCAACCGGCGCCGGCGCTGCTCGCTGCTGGTGCGGCGCCGCGACATCGAGAGCGAGGCGACGACCGTGCTGGTCGACACCTCGCCGGACCTGCGCGAGCAGCTCCTCGACGCCGAGGTGCAGCGCCTCGACGGCATCCTGTTCACCCATTCCCACGCCGACCACACCCACGGCATCGACGACGTGCGCGCCATGGTGATCCACATGCGCCGGCGCATCACGGTCCATGCCGATGCCGAGACCTCGGCGCTGCTGCGGGCCCGCTTCGGCTACTGCTTCACCTCGCCGCCGGGCAGCCTCTACCCGCCGATCCTCGACCTCGACGCGCTCGAGACCGGCGCGCCGGTGACCGTCGAGGGCCCGGGCGGGCCGGTGACCGCCACGGCCTTCGCGATGGAGCACGGGCCCGAGACGGCCCTGGGGTTCCGCTTCGCCGACGCGGCCTACGCGCCGGACGTCAGCACCATGCCGGACGCCGCCAAGGCGCAGTTGCACAACCTCGACCTCCTGATCATCGATGCGCTCCGCGACACGCCGCACCCGACCCATTTCTCGGTGCCGGACGCCCTGGCGCTGATCGAGGAGGTGCGCCCGCGCCGCGCCATCCTGACCAACCTCCACACCGACCTCGACTATGAGACCTTGCGCCGGCGCCTGCCGCCCGGTGTGGTGCCGGCCTATGACGGGCTCACCGTCGAGGTCGACGGCTGAAGGTGGACCGCGAGCCAGACCGTCGGCGCGTCGGGATCCGTCCACGCGACCCGGTGGCGGAGATGCGCCGGAATCATCAGGTGGTTGCCGGGGGCGAGGCGCCGCGGCGCCAGTTCGCCGTGCAGATGCAGGCCGGCGGATCCCGAGAGCAGCACGACCCATTCGTCCCAGGGCTGGTCGTACCAGAAGCCCGGCGGGCTGGCCTGGCCGGTGGAGACGATCCGCTCGATGCGGGCCTGCGGGCCTTGCGCCAGGATGTCGACCAGTTCGTCGGGCTGGGCCGTCGCGGGCAGGCCGGCGAAGAGGTTGGCGGTCGGTGGGAGGGCTGGATCAGAGGCCATGCTGCGCTCAGATCCCATCGACCACCTCGTCGCCGGCGACCGCGCCCCGGGCGGCCTGCGCGAGGACCCTGGCGACGAGGAACCTGGCGAACGACGCCTGCTCCTCGGGGCTGAGAACGACGAGGCTCTCGTCGCCGAGGGCGACCAGCACCGCCCGCACCTCCTCATCGGTCGCGAAGTCACCCCGCGCCGCGGCCGCCTTCGAGGCGGCGATGGCGGCCTGCTCGTCCTGCGTCAGGGCGACGATCTCCGTCTCGTCGCCAGCGAGGCGCAGCAGCACGCGGGCGAAGTCGTCCTGCGCCTCGGGGGGAAAGGAGCGGACGCGTTCGATGGCCTGTTCGAGAAGCTCGGTCATGCCGTCATGATGCGCCCGATTCGCACCGGCAAGAAGGGAAACCGGAGGCGTCGCGGCCCGGCATATCCCAACCCAGACACCCCTGGCCGGCTCCATGGTTCCATAATGCTAATTATGCGAATGATGGCTGTAGGCGCAAAGTTAAGATGTCTCACCTGAGCCAAGGTGGAATGGCACACTCCCCTGTCGCGCCGACACCGGCACGCTCGCGCCGAGCGCGACCCACTCTCACGCCGCGCGGATCGATGGCATCCCAACGGCTGCCCGCAAGTTGGCCATGACCATCCTCTCGGCCATGACCATCCTCGAACGGACGGGCCGTCTTCTCGCCGGCGGTCCACGGCCTTCCGGGCCGCACGCCCGGAAGACCATCAGGGCCCGGTCAGCGCGGCCCGCCGCCCCGGCGCATGGCGACCTCCTGGCCCTCCTGCCGGAGCGCGCCGGACGGCGCCTCGCGCTCGTTCGGGATCGGAGCCATGCCCTCGTGCGCATGGCGCGAGTCCGGCC
>JAEWKL010000331.1 GCA_023386115.1 Pseudomonadota bacterium | reverse complement strand
CGCCGTGGCCCTCCCGCTTTTCCCCCCCCCTCGCCGCGAGGGTATCAGACGGCCGGATAGGGCCCCTGGAACAGGTCGCCGGCGGCCTTGCGCCGGAACAGGGTCCGCCAGCGTCGCCGCTGATGCTCGTCGCGGTCGTGCAGCATGTGGCAGCGCTGGCAGAACGCCGCGAGGTTGGCGTCCTCGTTGTTGGCTGTGTCGTGGTCGCGATGGGCAGTCGCCAGCACCACCTTGGTGACGCGAACCCGAGCGAGCAGGTTCTCGTCGCGCCGCCGCTGCCGGAGCCGGCGCCCCGGCCGTCGCGCCAGGTCGAGATCTCGGCATCCCACCACCGGCCGTCGCCGAGGTGAAAGACCCGCTGCAGGTGCGGGCGGGCACATTCCTCGCACCGGCCCCGCGCCCGGCGGAAGCGGATCGCGTCGGAAAGCTGCGGCCAGTCGATGGGATAGAAGAAGCGGTGCTCCGGCCGGATCGGCATCCTTGCTCCCCAGCCCGGCGGGCCTCCATGCCGAGGGAGCCTATCACGTGCCAGGGTTAATCTCGGCCTACCAAGCGACTATCCTCCGCGTGGAGTGCTGGACTGGTGCACTCGTGAGAAAGTCCACTTGGGCTCCGTCGCCTATGGCTCGTCACGGATCATAGGCCCCCACCATGGTACGCGATCCCGCTGCCCGGTGGCGCGCAGGTAGAGCACCCACCCCCGGCCGTCAGGGAAGACGCGATGGCCGCCGCGCAGGCCGCATCCGGTGCAGAGCATCCGGTGGCCGACGGCATTCATATCGAGATTGGGAGGTAGGGGCAGAACCTCGGCCGGCACCTCGGCCGCGTGCTTGCAGATCGGGCAGTGGATGTGCAGCACCAGGCGCGCCGCGCGCACCTCACCGAGCAGGACCGGGAGACGTCGGGGCGGTGCCATGTCCCCTGGTAGCACGAAGGACAAAAAGAGAACACGAACGCTGTCGCACCGGGCGGCACGAGGAAGGGTGAACGCCGGGGCGGTGGCGGAGGGACTTGATTATCTGTAACCTATAGGTTACAGTCTTTCATGTTCGAGATCCGGCAAACCGACACCTATGCCGACTGGTTCAACCGGCTTCGGGACATTCGGGCCCAAGCGCGGATCACGGCTCGGCTGACCCGCCTCTCGACGGGGCACCTTGGCGACGTGATGCCGGTCGGTGACGGCGTCAGCGAATTGCGGATCGACTACGGCCCGGGGTATCGGGTCTCCTTTACACGGAAGGGCAATACGATCGTTCTTTTTCTCTGCGGTGGCGATAAGTCCAGCCAAGCAAGAGACATTCAACGGGCGAAGGAGCTTGCGCGATGACAGAGAAAATCACCCCATGGGACGCGGCGGATTTCCTCACGACCCCGGAGCGGATCGCCGAATACCTCGACGCGGTGTTCGAGGACGGCGACCCGGCGACGATCGCGGCGGCTCTCGGCGATGTCGCCAGGGCCAAGGGGATGTCTCAGGTCGCGAAGGAAACGGGTCTGGCTCGGGAAGCGCTTTACCGCGGGCTGTCCGACAAGGGCAACCCACAGTTGGCGACCGTGCGCGACGTCCTGAAGTCCTTTGGATTGCGGCTCGCAGTCGTACCGATTGACGAGGCCGCTTGAGAAAGCTCCCAGCAAAAGTCACTCCACTCGCGCGGTGCGAATGTCAGGTATGGAACCCGAGTGGATCACTATCCCGGGTCGGGCGCGGCCACATCGCACTCAATATCCTTGTCGGTCAGCGCCGTCGCGACCGTGCTCCCACATGGTTGACCGGCTCGCGCAGCGTATCCAGCAGGCGCTCGACCATCCACCCGTCATTGATGGCGAGCAGGATCGCCAGTGCGTGCGCCACGATGTGATCGACCCAATTGCCGCCGTCCGGCGATCGCGAGCCGCGCGGCCCGGCCCGGCGCTCGAAGGCCTCCTGCAGCACGCGCCCGACGAGGTCGGCCTCTGCCGAGAGGCGCCCATGGCTGGCCTCGTGCTCCAGGAGGACGGTGCAGCGGTGGATGGTGACGTGTAGCCGCTCCGGTTCAGCAAAGGGATCGCGCTCCGGGGTGGGCCAGGGATCGGTGACGGCCGCGACGGCGGTGCGAAGGGTGGTGTAGGGGTGCGGACGAACGGCATCAGGCAGCGTGAGTGCGGAACCGCCGTCGTAGCGATCCGGGCCACCGGCGCAGACAGTCACCGTTCGAGCCAGCGTTTGTCTGCGCCTATAGGACGACGGCTCTCCATCCCTGCCTCGGGCGCATTCTCCTGGCAAAAAGCCTGTTTAATGGAACAGCTACGCTGGAGCGGAGCTGCTCTGATGACCTTGCACTCAGAACGGAGGATATGCAGGCGAACATCGATCCAGGTATTAACATCCGTGAATACTTGCAGCACTTTGATGCGTTATTATAGCCTCCTCTAGCCTGCCAGCGGATGGCAAGCGAGATTGGGCGATCTCATGTAAGTATAAACCACATAATACATAAAAGTATTCGAAAAATGACATATATCAACAAGCACATTCAAGAAACTGAGCGAAAGCGCCAAGCCGAACGGCCGGATTTTGCGCTCTTTAAATCTGCCTTAGATGGCATTGGGGAAGCTGTCGTGATCACAGGGTCACAGCTCCAATGGCCTGGACCAACCATCGAGTACGTCAATTCTGCCTTCTGCGAAATGACGGGATATTCAACCAAGGAGATTATCGGGAAGACCCCACGCATCCTGCAGGGCCCATTGACCGACCGTGCGGTGCTGGATCGCCTGCGGTCCGAGCTAGAGACGCGAGAAGCTTTCCAGGGCACGGGTATAAACTATCGCAAGGACGGCACGACCTATCTCCTCCACTGGCACATCACGCCGTTGCGCAACCAAACCGGTGAGCTGACGCACTGGGTTGCGCTTCAGCGCGAGATCAAGCCAGAGACGACGGTCGATGAGTGGTTCGAGGAGGGGGTGCATCGCGTTCGCCAGATCACCAGCCAAGCTGAAGCGTGCTTGGCTGGAACGGTCCGACCATCAAACGAGGCAAGCCAAACTCGAGATCACCGCGAGCGAAACACCCGCGACCTGCAGGTGCAGGTGCGCGACATCCTCGCCACCGTGCGATCCATCGCACGCCGAACGGCCGAGACTCACGAAGCGGCCGAAGAATACGTCATGCACCTCGACGGGCGGATTGATGCACTCGCCCGCTTGAAGAACGCGGCCGCCCAAGCAGGCGGTTCCTGCATGGAGTTGGGATGGCTGGTCACACAGGAGCTGCTGGCGTTCGACACACCAAGTGAAAACCGGGTGCGTATCAAAGGGGGAAAAGTCTACCTTCCAACACGAACCGCAGAGCTGATCGGGCTCGGTATTCATGAACTTGCGACGAATTCGCTTAAATTTGGCGCGCTGTCAGAGGCGAGCGGCTCCGTGACGGTCAGCTGGCGCATCGAGTCTCGCGGAAAAACTCCTCGGATCATGTTCAAGTGGGTGGAGAGCAGAGCGTCAGAGCCGGTGCGTTCACCAGCGCATCGAGGGTTTGGCATGAATTATCTCGAGCGAACAATGCCGCGAGATCTTGGCGCAGTCGCAAGATTTGATTTCGCGCAAGATAGAGCAACGTATCGCTTAAGCTTTCCATATCGGAATGATCCCGACGCTAAATCTTAGATGCTTTGGGAAATATGCAAGAATGTCCGATCAAATTCGGAAAATTCACACAATCGTCTGAAGTCAGGAACTCTTATATGCCCTCTTTTATAATATATAAGATTGTTGTGTCGCAAAGATTGCACAATGCGGCTCATATGGACAAACGAAACAGCGATAACATCAGCCAAATCGACCTGTGTTAAATTCAGATCGCAGCTATTATCAGTCGCCAAGCCAACCATCTGCAAGCGTGATAATAGCTCACAAAAAAGATGTCCCAGCCGCCTGTCGGCTGGTCGACTGTCATTGACAAGCCATTCTCTCTCGATTTCCAATTCTACCAATACTGACCACCACAGACTCCGAGATATGCCGGCGTATCTTGCGGCTAATTCTTCGAGTATTTGGCGTTTCACATCTACAACGCAGCAGCGTGTGAGTGCGCCCAAGTGCCAGTCGGAGGCGAATTGAGCAGAGGCATGAAGATCATAGAGGTCTCCTGGCAGCAGGAGGTGCACGATCCGACGCTGTCCCTCGGGACGAAGCTTGTAGCGGCAGGCAATGCCGCTCAGGACCAGCGGTACAGTGTGAGCAGTTCGGACCTGTTCGATGTCTTCTCGCGGTGGTACGTAACGGGTCGTCAGCGTTAATTCTTGAAGAGCATCTCGCTCCACTTGAGACAAGGGACCGGCATGCTCCAAGCGTTGGATCAGGGGATTGGAAGCCATCATTTGCATATCGCCTCCCGATATTCCTGACCTTGAGACATATGAGCGCACTGGCAATTGGCCCGTCTTGGCCTTTCCAGTCAGTTACTGCACTCCTCCATTTGGGCGATGATCATCTTTCACATCACGAACGCCGTAGATTGCTTCTTAGTTGCGAGGCATACAAGTTCTGGCGATGCTGGGCGACGACGCATCAAACTGAACCGATGCGATGACAGCTGATTGCGCCAGACCGATGCTCGGATAAGCAAATCGGCGGCAGTGGGCGGCGTCGGCCGTGGCGGTCCAGGATCGGAGACCTGCCTCGAGAGGGACGGCGGCATCGGGCACCTGGGGCCTAGGCGGTGAGCGCCGGCGATGTAGGCGGCAGCGCGCTCGGCATCCGCCAGCCGCGCCCGGCCCGGCCCTGGTCGACCCAGCGCGGCGCCACCCCGCGGGCCCGAAAATACGCCTCCCGGGCCGCGCCGGCAGCGGAATCCGCGGCCACGAACACGCTGCCTCCCATCGGCCACAGCCCGCGGGCGACCATGGCCTCGGCCTGCGCCTGGCGCTCGGCCACGAC
>JAEWKL010000300.1 GCA_023386115.1 Pseudomonadota bacterium | reverse complement strand
GGCCGTGGGCCCGCGGCTTGAGCGGGAATCGGGGACAGCATGAGCGTGGTGGATTTCGCGCGGTTCGTGGACGAGCTCGCCACCCAATCGGGCCAGGCCATCCTGCCCTTCTTCCGCGCCGCCTTCGCCACCGAGGACAAGGCCAAGGGCCACGCCGCCTTCGACCCGGTCACCGAGGCCGACCGGGCCGGCGAGGCGGTGATGCGCCAGCTCATCAAGCGCAGCTTTCCCGACCACGGCATCCTGGGGGAGGAATTCGGCTCCGAGCACGAGGACGCCGAATACGTCTGGGTGCTCGACCCGATCGACGGCACCCGCGGCTTCATCGCCGGCCTGCCGATCTGGGGCACGCTGATCGGGCTGACCCGCGGCGGCGTGCCCTGCTACGGCCTGATGAACCAGCCCTTCACCGGCGAGCGCTTCTTCGGCGACGGCGAGGCGGCCCATTACCAGGGTCCGCACGGCACCCGCCGCCTGCGCACCCGGCGCAAGGGCGATGTGTCGGAGGCGATCCTGCACACCACCGACCCGCGCCTGTTCGGCGAGGGCACGTCGGACCGGCAGGCCTACGAGCGGGTGGAGAAGGCCGCCCGCCTCGCCCGCTACGGCGCCGATTGCTACGCCTACGCCATGCTGGCCGCCGGCCATATCGACCTCGTGGTCGAGGCGTCGCTGAAGCCCTACGACATCGTGGCGATGATCCCGGTGATCGAGGGTGCCGGCGGCATCGTCACGACCTGGGAGGGGAATTCCGCCGCCAAGGGCGGGCGGATCGTGGCGGCGGGGGACAAGCGGCTGCACGAGGCGGCGCTGAAGCTGCTGAACGGGTAGGCCGTCACCCCGGCACCCCGCGCCCCGGTCGACGCCCTGCGCTGGCGGGGGTGAGCGTCACGCCACCTCGGCCTTCGCCGTCCCCTGCCTCTCCCCGCGCACCGGCGCCGCCGTCCCCGGCACGAAGGCGTCGAACGCCGCCCAGAACTGCTCGCGGATCGCGTCGCGCTCCATCAGGATCTCGTGGCGCGCGCCGCGCAGCGTGATGGTGTGGCCGGCCGCGAGACGGGCGGCGAAGCGCTCCACCGCCGGGGTGCTGCAGACCGGATCGGCCCCGGCGGCCACCACCAGCACCGGCACACGAATGCCCAGGGGATAGCGCGGGTCCTCGAAGCGGCGCATCGCCCGGAAGGCGGCGGCGAGCCAGCCGATGGTGGGATCGCCGATGGCGCCGGCCCCGACCGCGAGCGCCGCGGCGGCGTTGCGGGCGTAGCGCACCGGATCGGCGGTGAGCCGGTTGTTCGGGAACGGCTTGGTGGCGATCGAGACCGCCGAGCCCCCCGGCACGTAGCGGCGGCCGAACCCGAGGGCGCGCAGGACGGCCGCGAGGCGCATCGCGGCCTTCGGCCGCCGGATCATGCAGATCGCCACCATCGGGGCGAGCACGACGAAGCGGCTGAACGGCAGCCAGCCCTCGCGGGCCGCGGTGAGGCAGATCGCGCCGCCCATCGAGTGGGCGAGGCCGAAGAACGGGCGCGGCATCCGCGCCTCCATCACCTGCGCCTCCACCGCCGCGAGGTCGAGCTTGTACTCGGAAAAATCGTCGACATGGCCCTTGTGCGGATCCTCGACGGTGCGGTCCGAGCCGCCCTGGCCGCGCCAGTCGAAGGCGACGACGTGGAAGCCGCGGTCGCGCAGCTCGGTCACGGTCTCGAAGTACTTCTCGATGAACTCCGCCCGGCCCTGCACCAGGCAGACCGTGCCGTGCACCACCCGCGCGGTCGGCGCCCAGGTGGCGACGCGCAAGGAGAGACCGTCGGCGGTCCTGACCGTCAGGGGCGTGGCCCCCGGCGGGATCGGATTGTCGGGCGTGGCGAGCAGCGGCACGGTCACGAGTGGGTCCCCGAAGCTGGCATCCGCCGCATCCTGGCACGGCACACCCTAATAAGTGGGGCAGGATCCGCTTCCGTCCGCGCCCCTCGAAAAAATTCGCGACACCCCTGTGGCAGCGGCCTTGACCAGTGGAAAGCCCACTCCAATATGCGAGGGGCGCCGGCCGATACGGCGGCGCGCAAGACCGGGAGCGGCCCCAGCGGCGTTCCCACAAGACTACATATTGCTTCAGACGGAGAATATGTCATGCGTCAGTTCGATCTCGCCCCCCTGTACCGCTCGACCGTCGGCTTCGACCGCCTGTTTTCCGCTCTCGACCAGTTCGTGACCTCGGATGCGGCGCCGACCTACCCGCCCTACAACATCGAGCGTACGGCCGAGAACGCCTACCGGATCACCCTGGCGGTGGCCGGCTTCACGGATCAGGATCTGTCGATTGAGACCCGCGAGAACGCGCTCACCGTGAAGGGCGAGCGCAAGGCCGAGGCCAAGCAGGGCGAGTTCCTGCATCAGGGTATCGCGGCCCGCGGCTTCGAGCGGCGCTTCCAGCTCGCCGACCACGTCCAGGTGACCGGTGCGGTGCTGGAGAACGGCCTGCTCCACGTCGATCTCGTCCGCGAGATCCCGGAGGCCAAGAAGCCGCGCCAGATCCAGATCGCCTCGGGCTCCCGCCCGCAGTCGATCGAAGGCAGCGTCCAGAAGGCCGCGTAAGCGTCAGGCCTTCAGGGGGCGCCCCGGC
>JAEWKL010000323.1 GCA_023386115.1 Pseudomonadota bacterium | reverse complement strand
GGCCGGCCCCGGGGATCGAGGTCGCGACGTCCCCCGCCGCCAGGCGCCCCATGGCATGGTCGAGCTTGCGCAGCGGCGCGGTGGCCTGGCGCAGGCTCAGCCAGAGGATCGCGGCGCCGCTCAGCGCCAGGGCGAGGCCGAACACGATCGATTGCTTCTGGATCCGATCGAGGAGCGCGTAATAGGTGCTCTTCTTGACGCCGGCGTAGAAGATCCCGATCACGGCCCCGCTGGCGTCGCGGATCGGCTCGTAGACCGCGAGGTAGGGGCTGCCCAGGATGGCGGCCTCGCCGCGATAGGTCTCGCCCCGGCCCAGCACGGCGTCGCGGACCGGCCCCGGCGCGAGTTTCGTCCCGACGGCGCGGGACCCGTCCGGATTGACCAGGTTGGTGGCGATCCGCGTATCGCCGGCGAACACCGTCGCCGTGCCGCCCAGGATGTCGCGCACACGGTCGACGGCCGGCTCGGACGCGTCGATGACGTGGGATCCGACGGTCAGGCGGCCCTCCACCAGCGCGAAGCCGGACGACCCGCCCTCGTCGGCCAGGGTCCGCTTCAGCAGCTGCACGTTGCTGTCGAGCCTGTCCGTGGCGAGCTGGAGCATCTCCGCCTCGACGTCCCGCAGCGTGATCCAGACCACGCCGGCGATCGCCAGCAGCAGGACGGCCGTCCCGATCAGGCTGCTGCGCATCGCGAGGGAGATCGCCGTCAGGCGCGGAACGCGACTCAGCATCAAAGGGCTTCTCTCGGTCGGGCAGCGGAGAACCATGACACCTCTGCCGTCACCGTCGGGACGAGGGTGTCGAAACGATCTCGGCCCCCAATAGGCCAGACGGAGTCTAATTTTCAATTGATAGCACCGGTCTTCAAGTCATAACAGGAGATCGTCATGCTGGGTATTGCAAACTGTACGGTCCGGCATTCGAACATTCGCTGGTTGCAATGACACGACCCTGAGGCATGCCGGCTTGCCCGCGCGGGACGAGGATCCGGCCTGGATCCGGCAGGGCGTGGTCGTCACCGCCGCATCGGCGGCAGCGCCGCAACCAGAGCGGCCAGGAAGGCCTGCACCGCCCGCGGCAGGCGCCGGTCGCGCATGGTCTGGATCTCGATGCCCCGGGCGAGGCTGCGGCGGGACCGGATCGGCAGCACCCGGAACTCGCCGCGCTCGACCTGGCCCTGCAGCGCGACCGAGGACAGCAGGGTCAGGCCCCGGGTGCGGCGCAGGAAGGGCAGGACGGACGAGACGGTGTTGGAGGTGAGCGCCGGCTCGATCGCCAAGCCCTCCGCCGCGCAGGCCGCGTCGAGGATGGTGCGCAGGGTGGTGTCCCGTGGCAGGAGCGCGACCGGGTATTGCGCGAGGTCGGCGAGCCCGATCACCCCGCGCCCGGCGAGCGGATGGTCGGGCGCGCACAGGGCCACCATGTCGAGGCTGCCGCGATAGGCGACCGTTGTCTCGGTGGAGGGCTCCAGGCTGAAGGTGAGCCCGAGATCGGCGTCGCCCTGGACCACCCGGTGGGTGACCTGGCCCGGCGGCAGCACGCTCAGCTCGAAGCGGATGCCCGGATGGCGGGTGTGGAACGCGGCCATCGCCTCCGGCACGAGATCGATGGCGAAGGCCTCGGTGCAGGCGACGCGCACGAGGCCGCGCCACAGGCCCTCCAGCTCCCGGATCTCGGTGACGACCTGCTCGGCGCTCGCCAGCACCTGATGGGCATGGCGGGCGAGAAGCTCGCCCGCCTGGCTCAGCACCATGCCCCGCGGCCGGCGCTCGAACAGCAGGCAGGCGAGCTCAGCCTCCAGGTTGGCGATCTGCCGGCTGATCGCGGATGGCGCGACGTTGAGCCGGGCGGACGCCGCCGCGATCGTGCCGTCCTGGGCGACCGCCAGGAAGTAGCGCAAGGCCGTGGTCTGCATCCTCCCGTCCGTCCTCGCCTTGCCGTTTCGGCAACGAGCCTATCGACAAATTCGTCTTGTTGCGATCGGTTCTGCGCAACATTCTGGCAGGGTGAAATTTGCGGCAGTGCAGCATGACGGGCGGATGCGCCCGCGCTGCCCATGACGAGGCGGAGCCGACATGCCGGGACGGATCGAAGCAAGCCAGGATCGAGTGCGCCGGACGGGCAAGGTCGGCGCGCTGCTCGCAGGCCTCCTCCTCGCCGGCATCGCGGGCCCGGCGCTGGCGGCCAAGGCCAACGACACCCTGGTCTACGCCTCCGACAGCGAGCCGGAGAACCTGAGCCCCTACCACAACAACCTGCGCGAAGGGGTGATCCTCGCCCGCAACGTGTGGGACACTCTCCTCTACCGCGATCCGGCGACCGGCCAGCACCAGCCGATGCTCGCCACCGCCTGGACCTGGGTCGACCCGGTGACGCTCGATCTCACGATCCGCGACGGCGTGACCTTCCACAACGGCGATCCCCTGACGCCCGAGGATGTCGCCTTCACCTTCAACTACGTGCTGACGCCCGAGGCGAAGATCGTCACCAAGGGCAATGTCGACTGGATGAAGTCGACCGAGGTGACCGGCCCGCACAGCGTGCGGATCCACCTCAAGGCGCCGTTCCCGGCCGCCCTCGAATACCTCTCCGGCCCGACCCCGATCCTGCCCGCCGCCTACTTCAAGAAGGTGGGCCTCGACGGCTTCAGCAAGGCGCCGGTCGGCACCGGCCCCTACCGCATCGTCTCGGTCGAGAGCGGCCGCAGCGTGAAGATGGTGCGCAACGACAAGTACTGGCCAGGCAGCCCGGCGGGCAAGGCGACGATCGGCAAGCTCGAGTTCCGCATCATCCCGGACGCCGACAGCCGCATGGCCGAGCTGATGACCGGCGGCGTCGACTGGATCTGGCGCGTGCCGACCGACCAGGCCGAGCAGCTGAAGAGCGATCCCACCCTGACCGTGGTCTCCGCCGAGACGATGCGGGTCGGCTACCTGCAATTCGACGTGCAGGGCCGCGCCATGGAGAAATCGCCCCTCAAGGACGTGCGGGTGCGCCAGGCGATCGCCCACGCCATCGACCGCAAGGCGATGGTCGACAACCTGGCGCGCGGCGGCGCCCGGGTGATGAATGCGATGTGCTTCATCGAGCAGTTCGGCTGCACCGAGGAGGGCGTGCCCACTTACGCCTACGATCCGGCCAAGGCGCGGGCGCTCCTCAAGGAGGCCGGCTACCCCAACGGCTTCGAGATCGACCTCTCGGCCTATCGCGAGCGCGACTACGCCGAGGCGGTCATCGGCTACCTGCGCGCCGTCGGCATCCGGGCCAAGCTCAACTACCTGCGCTACGCCGCCTTCCGCGACGCGCTCCGGGCCGGCAAGACCTCGATCGGCTACCAGACCTGGGGCTCGTTCTCGATCAACGACATCTCGGCTTTCACCGGGATCTATTTCCGCGGCGGCGAGGAGGACCTCGCCCGCGATCCGACCGTGATCGCCGACCTGCAGGCCGGCGACACCAGCACCGATCCGGCGATCCGCAAGGCCAAGTACGCCGAGGCGCTCAAGCGCATCGGGGCCCAGGCCTACGCGCTGCCGATGTTCTCCTATCCGTCGAACTACGCCTTCAGCGCGGACCTGACCTTCACCGCGCAGACCGACGAGGTGCCGCGCTTCTACGCCGCGTCCTGGAAGAAGTAGGAGGGAGCGCCATGCTGGGCTTCGCGCTTCGGCGCATCCTCGTCGCGGTCAGTGTCGCGCTCACCGTCTCGGTGGCGAGCTTCATGCTCCTGCACCTCTCGGGCGATCTCGCCACCGCGATCGCCGGCCCGGAGGCGACGGGCGAGCAGATCGCGGCGGTCCGCGCGCAGCACGGGCTCGACCAGCCGCTGGTGATCCAGTTCGGCACCTGGGCCTGGCGGGCGCTCCACTTCGATTTCGGCCGCTCGTTCTACTTCCCCGAGCAGGTGACCGACCTCGTCGCCGCCCGCATGCCGGTGACCCTGACGCTCGGGGTGATCGCGCTCGCCGTGGCTCTTCTCGTCGCGATCCCGCTCGGCGTGCTGGCGGCGTTCTACCGCGACACCTGGCTCGATCGGGCGGCGCTCGCCATCTCGGTGTTGGGGCAGGCGATGCCGAGCTTCTGGTTCGGCCTCACCCTGATCCTGATCTTTTCCGTCAACCTGCGCTGGCTGCCGGTCTCCGGCAACGCGACCTGGAAGCACTTCATCCTGCCGGCGGTGGCGCTCGGCTACTACGCCATGCCGGCGGTGATGCGCCTCACCCGCAACGGCATGCTGGAGGTCCTGTCCTCGGACTATGTCCGCACCGCCCGCGCCAAGGGACTGCCGCCGCGCAAGATCCTGATCCGCCACGCCTTGCGCAACGCCGTGATCCCGGTGATCGCGCTCGCCGCGGTGCAGTTCGGCTTCATGCTCGGCGGCTCGATCGTGATCGAGGCGGTGTTCTCGCTCCAGGGCCTCGGCCAGCTCGCCTGGGAATCGATCGCCCGCAACGACTTCCCGGTCGTCCAGGCGATCGTGCTGGTGCTGGCGATGATCTACATCGCCCTGACGCTGGCCGCCGACCTGCTCAACGCCCTCCTGGATCCGAGGCTGCGCTCATGACCTCCCGGCCCGCCTCCCCCCTCGCCGCTTCTCCCGGCGAGCTCGTCCTGCCCCCGGCACGCTCGCCGGCGGCCATCGCGCTCCGGCGTGGCCTGTCCCATGGCGGCTTCCTGATCGGGGCCGGCCTCGTCGGGATCGTCGTGCTGATGGCGCTCGCCGCTCCCCTCATCGCCCCGCACGACCCTTACGCCCAGGACGTGTCGCGCCGGCTGATCCCGCCGTTCTGGCACGCCAAGGGCAGCGTCGAGCACCTTCTCGGCACCGACAAGCTCGGGCGCGATTATTTGAGCCGCCTGATCTACGGCAGCCAGATCTCGCTGCTGATCGGCTTGTCCGCCGCCCTGATCTCGGGGGCGATCGGCACCACGCTCGGGGTGCTCGCCGGCTATTACGGCGGGCGGGTCGACGCGGTGGTGAGCTACATCGTCACCACCCGCCTCGCGATGCCGGTGGTGCTGGTGGCGCTCGCCATGGCCTCGCTGGTCGGCGGCTCGCTGAAAGTCGTCGTGCTGGTGCTGGGCTTCCTGCTCTGGGACCGCTTCGCGGTGGTGACGCGCGCCGCGACCCGGCAGGTGCGATCCCAGGACTTCGTCGCCGCCGCAAAGGCCGCGGGCTTTGGCCCGGTGCGGATCCTCGCCCAGGAAATCCTGCCCAACATCCTCAACGCGCTGATCGTCGTCGCGACGCTCGAGATGGCGCACGCGATCCTGCTCGAGGCGGCGCTCTCCTTCCTCGGCCTCGGCGTGCAGCCGCCGCTGCCTTCCTGGGGATTGATGATCGCCGAGGCCAAGCAGTACATGTTCTTCAGCGCCTGGCTGATCAACATCCCGGGCCTTGCCCTCCTCGTGCTGGTTCTGGCAATCAACCTGCTCGGCGACGGCGTCCGCGACATCGCGGCCCCCGAGCAACTCAGTTAAGACTTACGGAGCCTTCCCATGACGCGCGCCCAAGCCATCGCCAACGCCGAGACCTATTACGACAACGGCACCTTCTATGCCGATCTCGGCCGTCGCGTCGCGATCCGCACGGAGAGCCAGAACCCGGACAGCCGGGCCGAGCTTGACCGTTATCTGGTGCAGGAAATGACGCCGAGCCTCGAAGCGCTCGGCTTCACCTGCAAGATCCTGCCAAACCCGGTGGCGAATGGCGGACCGTTCCTCGTCGCCGAGCGCGTCGAGGACCCGGGCCTCGCGACCGTGCTGACATACGGCCATGGCGACGTCATCCGCGGCCAGGACGCGCAGTGGCGCGAAGGCATCGGGCCCTGGGCGCTGAAGCCCGAGGGCGACCGTGTCTATGGCCGCGGCACCGCCGACAACAAGGGCCAGCACA
>JAEWKL010000242.1 GCA_023386115.1 Pseudomonadota bacterium | reverse complement strand
GGCCGTGGTGGAGGGACGCGACGGCCTGCACGAGATCGGCGTCGGCTCCACCCTGCCGGGGGCCGGGCGGGTGCTGTCGATCCGCAGCACCAGCGCCGGCTGGATCGTCATCACCACCGAGACCATCATCGGGCCGACCCCGCTGTGACGGCGCGGCGGCAAAGGTCGGGATTGCGGCAATCCTCAGGACTGCTGCAAGCCTCGAGCAAGCGTGGCCGCCTAGAGCCGATACCTCATCGGGGCACCGTGCCGCTACGGCAGGACGGCTCCTCCCACCGTGCCGACGGGCCGGAGACGAATCCGTGACCAGCACCCTGACGAGCTACATGCTCCTGTCGCGGAACCTCGCGACCTCGCTGCAGCGCAAGGGCGCCGAGCCGATCACGGCGCGCGAGACCGCCTATTACCAGGCCAACATCGGCAAGGTGAAGTCGGCCGACGACTTCATGGCCGACCAGCGGCTCTACAGCTACGCGATGAAGGCCTTCGGCCTCGAGGACATGACCTACGCCAAGGCGTTCATGCGCAAGGTCCTGACCGAGGGCACGAGCGATTCCTCGGCCTTCGCCAACCGGCTTGCCGACGACCGTTACGTCGCCTTCGCCAAGGCCTTCGACTTCGCGGACGGCGCCACCGCGCAGGGGACCGACCCGACGTTGATCTCGGCCGATCTGGTGCTCCCGGCCGCCAGCGCGAAGCTCACCCTCCCGAGCACGCTCGCCGCGTCCTACGACTTCTCCGGCACCAACGAGGCGAGCTTCACCCTCTCCTCGCAGGTCGACGCGACCACGACGACGAGCGCCACCATCGTCCTGAACAAGGCGACCCTTGCCGGCAAGGTCGCGAACCTCGCCAAGGTCACCTCGACCGAGATCGTCGCGGCGATCAGCGCCCAGATCGATGCATCGGGCGCCGGCGGGCTGATGGGCAAGGTGCAGGTCGGCGTCACGGCGAATGGCAGCCTGGGCTTCGAGACGACCGACTACGCCGATCTCGGCCTCGACGGCGAGCGCGGCGGCACCGGCGTGAACGCCGACACGATCTACTTCGCCGGCGGCAAGGCCCGCACCCTCACGGTGAGCAATGCCGCCCTGTCCGGCCCCGGCCAGACCGCCGTCGACATCGGCAACGGCACGGGCCCCTCGCCCGGCGCCAACGTCAAGGCCGTGGTCGACGCCTACCTGCAGCAGAGCCTCGAATCCGATGCCGGCGCACAGGATACCGGGGTGCGCCTCGCCCTCTACTTCGCCCGCAAGGCCCCGACGCTCAAGAGCGGCTACGACATCCTGAGCGATGCCGCCCTGACCCAGGTCGTCAACACGGTGATCGGCCTGCCGGCGACGAGCAGCGCCACCACCTCGGATGCGCTGGCCAGGCGCGCGAGCCTCATCTCCTCCAAGGTCGATTTCGCGAGCTTCCAGGACCCGGCCAAGGTCGAGGCCTTCGCCCGTCGCTTCGCGGCAATCTGGGACGCGCAGAACAACACCGCCACCGATCCGATCCTGGCGCTGTTCAGCAACGGCCAGGAGGCGTGAGGTCGCGATGCAGAACAGCCTCTACGTCAACCTCTCCGCCCAGGTCGCCCTCGACAAGCGCCTGACGACCACCGCGAACAACGTCGCCAACATGGCGACGGCGGGCTTCCGCGCCGAGGAGACGAAGTTCTCTGCCCTGCTCGCCCAGGCGACCAAGGGCGCGGTCGCCTTCGTGGGCTCGGGCGACACCTACCTGTCGCGGGTCTCCGGCCCGATCACCAAGACCGATTCCCCCCTCGACGTCGCGATACAGGGCGACGCCTGGCTCGCGATCAGCGGTCCCTCGGGCCCCGTCTATACCCGCGACGGGCGCCTGACGATGGACGCCACCGGACAGCTGCGCAACCTGACCGGCCAGCCGGTGCTCGATCCCGGTGGCTCGCCGCTCCTCCTCGACCCGCAGCAGGGACCGCCGACCATCGGGCGCGACGGCAGCATCTACCAGGGCACCAACCAGGTCGGGTCGCTCGGCCTGTTCATCCTCGACAGGAAGGGGACGCTCACCCGGGCGCCGGGCAACGCCGTGACCTCCAGCCTGCCGGTGCGGCCGGTTCAGGACTTCACCGGCATCGGGATCGTCCAGGGCTATGTCGAGGGCTCGAACGTCAACCCGATCATGGAGATGACGAAGCTCATCACCATCCAGCGCGCCTTCGAGAGCGCTGCCACGGCGACCGCGGAGGCCGAATCCTCGCTCCAGAGCGCCGTGAAGTCGCTCTCGCCGCAGGGTAGCTGAGCGCATGGATGCGGATCCGATCGCGCGCCTCGCCGAGGCGATGAATGCGGCCCGGCAGGACGGGGCCCTGGTGCGGATCGGCGGGCCGATCCGCGAGGTGACCGCGAGCGCCTGCCGGATCGGCGGCGTCGCGCCCTTCGTGCGCCTCGGCGACCGGATGAGCTTCTCAGGTCAAGGGCGGGCGCAGGTCGGCGAGATCGTCCGGGTCGATGCCGAGGGCGCGACGCTCAAGGCCTATGAGAGCCGGATCGAGGCCGGGATCGGCACGATCGCCCGCCGCCTCGGGCCGGCGGAGCTGCGGCCCGACCCGAGCTGGAAGGGCCGGGTCATCGACGCCCTCGGACGCCCGGTGGACGGCTGCGGGCCTCTCCTCTCCGGCGAGCGCGCCGTTCCCCTCGACGCCGATCCGCCGGCGGCACTCGGCCGGGCCCGGGTGCGGGCCCCCTTGCGCACCGGGGTGCGCGTCCTCGACCTGTTCACGCCGCTCTGCGCCGGCCAGCGCATCGGCATCTTCGCCGGCTCCGGCGTCGGCAAGTCGACCCTTCTCGCCATGCTGGCGGGCGCGCAAGGGTTCGACAGCGTCGTGGTCGCCCTGGTGGGCGAGCGCGGGCGCGAGGTGCGCGAGTTCCTCGAAGGCCCGCTGGCGCAGAGCCGCGAGCGTGCCGTGGTGGTGGTCTCGACCGGCGACGAGAGCCCGATGATGCGCCGCCAGGCGCCGAAGGTGGCCCTCGCGGTGGCCGAGGCGTTCCGCGATCGCGGCGAATCGGTTCTGCTGATCGTCGATTCGGTGACCCGCTACGCCCATGCGGCCCGGGACGTGGCGCTCGCGGCCGGCGAGCCGGCGGTGGCCCGCGGCTACCCGCCGAGCGTCTTCTCCGACCTGCCGCGCCTGCTCGAGCGGGCGGGCCCCGGCCTCGAGGGGCGCGGCACGATCACGGGCGTGTTGTCGGTGCTGGTCGATGGCGACGACCATAACGATCCGGTCGCCGACAGCATCCGGGGCACCCTCGACGGCCACGTCGTCCTCGACCGGGCGGTTGCCGAGCAGGGGCGCTACCCCGCGGTCGACCTCCTCGGCTCGATCTCGCGGCTCGCCACCGAGGTCTGGACGCCCGAGCAGCGCGACCTGATCCGCAAGCTCCGGGCGATGATGGCCCGCTTCGAGGAGACCCGGGACCTGCGCCTGATGGGCGGCTACCGGGCCGGGACCGATGCCGAGCTCGACCAGGCCATCGGCCTGGTGCCGCGGATCTACGAGGCCCTGCGCCAGGACCCGGGCCAGCCGCCGAGCACGGACGCCTTCCTGGAACTCGCCCAGAGCCTGCGGGGCTGATCCGCGATGATCCGCACAGCCATCCCCCGGACCCGACCGTTCAAGCCCCGCGCAAGCCTGGGCAGGTCTATTCCGCCCCGAGCCTTGCCCGCGCAAGCCCGGTGCCGCCTGCGTATCATTCGAAGCATCCTGACGAACGAGGTCCCGCAATGAGTCTCATCGGCGTGCTCCGCACCGGTGTCTCGGGCATGAACGCCCAGTCCAACCGCATCTCGACGGTCGCGGAGAACATCCAGAATTCCGGCACGACGGGCTACAAGCGCAGCTCGACGGAGTTCTCCTCGCTTCTGATCGCCGACACCGCGGGCGGCAACTACAATTCGGGCTCGGTCAACACGACGGTGCGCCGGTCGGTCAGCGAGGGCGGCAGCCTCAACAACACGACCTCGAAATCCGACCTCGCCATCGACGGCAACGGCTTCTTCGTGGTCCAGGATCCGGCCGGCGCGCCCTCCCTGACCCGGGCCGGCAACTTCAAGATCGACGCCACCACCAACACCTTCACCAACGCCGCCGGCATGACCCTGATGGGTTACAGCCTGCTCAACGGCGAGCCCAGCATCACGCTCAACAGCGTCGCCGACATGGTGCCGATCAGCCTCGCCTCGATCAGCAGCCGGGCGACGCCGACTACCGAGGGTAGCCTGTCGGGCAAGCTGCCGGTCGACGCAAGCCCGGCCGCCGCCGGCCAGTACTCGAAGAAGTACTCGCTCGTGACCTACGACAATGTCGGCAAGGCCCGGACCTTCGACGTCTACCTGGCGAAGAATACGGACAGCTCCTGGTCGATCTCGGTCTACGACGCCGCCGCCACCCCGACCCCGGCCGGCACGACCCCGAAGCTGCCGGTCGACCAGAACGGGGCCACGATCACGCCGCTGCTCACCACCACGGTCGGCTTCGATGCCCAGGGCAAGATCACCGGCACCGGGACCGCGGGCTCGGGCACCTATACGGGCCCGAAATCCCTGACCCTGACCGTCCCGGGCGGCAAGCAGACGGTCGTCAGCCTCGCTGGCCTGACCCAACTCGCCGGCGACTACGCCGTGGAAGGCAAGGCCAACGGCCAGGCGCCGGCGGCCGTGACCGGCACGACGTTCGACGCGGACGGCACCGTCTACGCGAACTTCGACGACGGCACGCGGCTCGCGGCCTTCCGGGTGCCGATCGCCACCGTGACGAGCGCCGACAACCTCGAGCCGCGCTCCGGCAACGTCTACCGGCCGACGGCCGAATCCGGCGACATCCAGGTCGGCTTCGCCAGCCAGGGCGGCCGCGGCTCGATCAAGTCGGGCGCCCTCGAACAGTCGAACGTCGATGTCGGCACCGAGCTCACCGCGATGATCGAGTCGCAGTCGGTCTACACCGCCAACTCGAAGGTGTTCACGACCGGCAACGAGATGCTCGACACCCTGATGAGCCTGAAGCGGTAACGGCCAGACGGAGCTGACAGATGGGCCTCTCGCTCGCGCTCAATTCGGCACGCTCGGCGCTCCTCGCGACGTCGAGCCAGATCGCCGCCTCCACCCGCAACGTCGCGGGGGCGAACGACCCTAACTACTCGCGCAAGGTCGTCAGCCTGGTGAGTGGCGCGGGCGGGACCACGGTCATCGTGACCCGCGCGAGCGACGCGGCCCTTTTCACGCGCAAGCTCTCGGCGAGCTCGGCCGCCGCCGAGGGGCAGGCCCTGCTCGACGGTCTCACCACCTTGTCCCGGACAGTGGGTGATCCCAGCGATGCGGGATCGCCGGCCGCCCGGCTCGGCACCGTCAACGCCGCGCTCCAGGCCGCCGCCAACCGACCGGACGATGCCGGACTCGCCCGGACGGCGGTCGAGAGCGCCCGCGACCTCGCCGCCAGCCTCAACAGCGCGGCGACGGCGGTGCACGATGCCCGCGCCCGGGCCGACCAGGGCATGGCGGACTCGGTCGCCCGGATCAACGACCTGCTCGGCCAGTTCGAGCAGGCCAACCGGGCGGTCATGCGCGGCACGGCGAGCGGCCAGGACATCAGCGACAGCCTCGACAGCCGCGACCACATCCTGTCGCAGCTCTCGGAGGAGATCGGCATCTCCGTCGCCGACCGGCCGGGCGGCGACATGGCGATCTATACCGACAGCGGCGTGCCGCTGTTCGACCGGGGCGCCCGCACGGTGAGCTTCACCCCGACCATGGCCTTCGCGGCCGGCACGGTGGGCGCGGCCGTGATCGTCGACGGAGTGCCGGTCACGGGTGCCACCTCGCCGATGCGGCTCGCGAGCGGGCGGCTCGCCGGCCTCGCCACCTTGCGCGACGAGAGCGCGGTCACCTACGAGACCCAGCTCGACGCGATCGCCGGTGCCCTGATCGACACCTTCCAGGAGGCCGACACCCGCAGCACCACTGATCCGGCCTATCAGGGACCGAAAGCCGGGTTGTTCACGGCGGGCAGCGGCAACGCCGTGCCGGCCTCGATCACGGGGCTCGCCGGTCGCATCGCGCTGAACGCCGCCGTCGATCCGAAGGCCGGCGGCAGCATCACCGCCTTGCGCGACGGCGGCATGAACGGCAGCGCCTACCGGGCGAATCCGGGGACCGATGCAGCCTATGCCGGGCGCCTGCGCGGGCTGGTCAGCGGGCTCGCGGCGGCGCGCAGCTTCACCCCGGGCCCCCCGCTGAACGAGACCGCGACGCTCGCAACCTTCGCGACGGATTCGGCCGGCTGGCTCGAAGCGACCCGCAAGGCCGCCTCGGGCGATGCCGACTATCAGAAGACCCTGCTCAGCCGGGCCACCGACGCCCTGTCGAACGTCGCCGGCGTCAACGGCGACGACGAGACCGCCCTGATGCTGCAGCTCGAACGCTCCTACACGGCCTCGGCCAAGATCCTGACCATGGTGGACGGCCTGCTGCAGAACCTCCTGACCGCGATCCGGTGATGCGTCCCGGCGGCCCCCCGTAAGAGACAGAGCCCTGCCAGTCATGATGACCACGAGCTACATCTCCAGCCTCAGCCTGTGGAACACCCCGCGCAGTGCCTCGGCCCGGCTCCAGGGGGAGATCGCGAACGCGACCCAGGAGATCGCCGGCGGGCGCTACGCGGATGTCGGCCTCACCCTGGGCGCCCAAGTGAGCCGCAGCCTCTCCTTACGCCAGAGCGCGGCGGAGATCGCCGCCCTCAAGGACGGCAACGCCCTCACCGGGCTTCGCCTCAGCGCGAGCCAGAGCGTCCTGCAACAGCTTCAGAAATCCGCCGATTCGCAATTCGCCGCCCTGACCGCCCTGCCCGCGGACAAGCGTGGGGCCGCGATGGCGGCCTCGGCCAACGACACCCTCGCGTCGCTGACCAGCCTCCTCAACTCCTCCGCGAGCGGGCAGGCGTTGTTCGCAGGCATCAATACGGGCGCGAACCCGATCCGGGACGGGGCGGCCGCGAATGCCAAGGCCGCCGCGGTCACGGCATTCCAGACCGCCTTCGGCTTCCCGCCGAGCGACCCCCGGGCCGCGACCCTGACGGCCGCGCAGGTGAAGACCTTCCTCGAAGGGCCGGTCGCGAGCCAGTTCGCCGACCCGAGCTGGGGCACCACCTGGTCGCAGGCCTCGAGCACCGTCGTGACCAGCCAGATCGCGCTCGGCGAGACCGTCACCAGCTCGGTCACCGCCAACGAGACGGCGTTCCGTCAGCTCGCCCAGGCGGCGGTCGTGTCGGGGCTCGGCCTCGCCGGCCTCTCGGCCGATGCCCAGGCTGCCGTCTCCGACCGGGTGATGGGCCTCCTCAGCCAGGCCAGCGCCGGGCTGGTCTCGCTCCAGGCCGATCTCGGCCGCAGCCAGTCGCGGATCACCGACGCCAATACCCGGCTCGATGCGCAAGCCAACTTCATCAAGACGGACATTGCCCGCCTCGAAACCGTTGATCCGGCCGAGGCCAAGATCCGGCTCGACGCCGCGAAGACCCAGCTTCAGATGTCCTACTCGCTGACCGCGCAGCTCCAGGAGCTGTCGCTCCTGAAATACGTCGCGTAGCGCCCGACGATCCGACGTCCGCTCCCGCGCCGCGTCCAGACGCGCAGACACCAGACCGACGAGGCATCGGCCCGATGTATCGCTTTTCCTATTCCGAGATCCTGGAGGACGCCCCGGAGGTCGGCCGCGAGCGCGAGCGCGCCGCCTTCGACCGGGCCCTCGACCTCCTGCGCGACGTCGAGGCCCGCGGCCTCGGCGGGCCCGAGCGGACCGCTGCGGTCGGCTACGTGCAGGATCTGTGGAACGTCCTGATCGCCGACCTGCTGGCGCCCGAGAACGCCCTGCCGCCTTCCCTGCGCGACGAACTCGTGTCGATCGGCGCCTGGACCATGCAGGAGGCGGGCGCCGTGCTCAGCTCGCCCGAGCGCAGCCTCGCCGCGTTGATCGAGGTGAACACCTCGATCCGCGACGGGCTCAAGTGAGCCGCGCCATGCGCCTGTCACTGCGCGCAGGGGAGCGGATCTACGTCAACGGCGCCGTGCTGCGGGTCGACCGGAAGGTCGCGATCGAGCTCATGAACGACGCGACCTTCCTGCTCGAAAGCCACGTGCTGCAGGTGGAGGACGCGACGACGCCGCTCCGCCAGCTCTACTTCGCCGCCCAGACCATGCTGATCGACCCCGGCCAGGCCGCGGCGGCGCGGGCGCTCTACGACGGCCTCCATGATGGCCTGCTGGCGACGACTGGCGACGCGGCCCTGCGCGACGGCCTCTCCGCCGCCCATGCGCTGATCGAGGGCGGCCGTCTGTTCGAGGCGCTGAAGCTGATCCGCGGGCTCTACCCCGTCGAGGCGGCCTTGATGAGCGCCGGGGATGCCCCCGCCGGGCCGGTGCCGAGCCTGGGCCTGAGCGCGCTCGCCCGCCGCACCCGCGGTCCCGAGC
>JAEWKL010000178.1 GCA_023386115.1 Pseudomonadota bacterium | reverse complement strand
GGACGTGAAGGCGGCGGGGGTCGACCCGCTGATGCACTACGACCAGTATGGCTGGAAGGAAGGCCGCGACCCGTCGAAGGGCTTCGACACGACGGCGTATCTCGGGGCTTACGGCGACGTGGCGCAGGCCAAGCTCGACCCGATGCAGCACTACCTACAATACGGCGCGACGGAGGGCCGCTCGACCTTCGGCGACACCACCTTCGGCATCGGCACGATCGGCTAGGCCTTGATCGATCGGGTGAGCGGCCCGGGTCCTTCCGGGTCGCGACCAGACGAGAACGGCCCGTGCGGCAGACGTCGCACGGGCCGTTCTCGTTCGAGTGGTGCCGGGCGACCGCCGACGGTCAGGCCGCGGCGCGGTCGTGGCGGCCCTCCTGGACCTCCTCGATGATCTTGGCCGAGAAGGCGTCGAGATCGCCCGGGTTGCGGCTCGTCACGATGCCCTTGTCGGTCACCACGGCTGAATCCTGCCACTCCGCGCCGGCATTGATCACGTCGGTCTTGATCGAGGCGTACGAGGTCATCTTGCGGCCCCTGGCGGCGCCGACCTCGACCAGCAGCCAGGGCGCGTGGCAGATCGCGGCGACAACCTTGCCGCTGCCGAGGAAGCTGCGCAGGATCTCCAGCGCCTTCGGCTCCAGGCGCAGCTTGTCCGGGTTGATCTGGCCGCCGGGGAGCACCAGGGCATCGTAGGCCGAGGCGTCGATGCTCTCGATGTCGGCATCGACCGTCACCGGGCGGCCCCAATCGGTCTTGTCCCAGCCGCGGATGCTGTCCGACTTCTGGCGCGACTTCGGTGCGGCCACCGTCACCTGGGCGCCGGCCTCGCTGAGCTTGGCCTTCGGCACTTCGAGCTCGGACTGCTCGAAGCCGTCGGTGGCCATGATCAGAATCTTCGCCTGCGTGATGCTGGGCATCGGATCGTCCTCCGGGGGGTCGAATGCCCTGGCAACGATCCCGGGTCAGGCGGGTTCCGGGGAACTGCCGTGACGGAACTGCGGCACGCCGGGCGGTTTAAACCATCACACCCCCAACCCGAGAGGAGGCACGACCATGGCCAATCCAGGCCTACCCGGCCACGAGCCGACCCCCGGCGGCGGCATTCCCGGCGACATCCCGCCCCCGGTCGCTCCCGACGAGCTGCCCGATACCGGCCCGACCGGTCCGCGCTCGCCCTATCCGGTCAACGATCCCGGCATCACCGACCCGACCGGGCCGGGCTCCGAGCCGGATTACCTGCCAGGTGGACCGAGCAACCCGGGCACCCGGTTCTAAGACCGCCGCGCCGTCAAACGGACCGCTTCGATGGCGCCGGCCGAGCCCGAAGGGGCGTCCGGACGCCTTGGCGGCGACGTGGCGATGCCAAGGCGCGAGAGGATGCAAAAAAGGGCGCCTCGACGAGGCGCCCTTTCCGTATCAGGGCCCGCCATCAATGCCCGCCATGCGAGCTGCGGACGTCACGCGGGGCGTTCAGGATCTCGTTGAGCGAGGTGGCGACGTGCCGCGCCTCCTCGTCAGTGAGGCGGAGCTGGAACGGCGGCAGCCCGCCGGCCTGGAGCGCCACCACCGCCTGGCCCTGCTCGTCGGTGCCGACCTCGATGGCCGGAGAGGTCACGTCGAGCATCGCCGCATCCTCGTCGCCGAGGTCGTCCGCGTCGGCGTCGTCCGGCTCGTGCATGACCGTGAGAAGCTGACCCACGGCGCGCACGAGGGCACGGGCCGCGCTCGCATCCATGATGACGGCTGTGGCCTGGTCGTCCTTCTGGAACGAGAGCTGGATGTTGGAACCTTCGAGGGAAACCGAGATACCCGCCATGGAGTGTCCGACACTTTACGATGTCGCCCGTATATGGGAGCAATCTGCCGGAGGCGACAGGGAATTCCACGCACGCCCGGCCTGCACGGCCCGAAACGCCCCGGCATCGGCCGCGTTGATTCGTATGGAGCGGGTGCTTCCAGCGCCCGAACGAGCGGATGACGACGATGGCCGCACGCAGAACCACAGACGCCAAGACGATCAGACAGAAGTCGATCAGGCAGAAGACGACCAGGCAGAAGACGACCGAGGCCCAGAAGGGCACGATCGCCCGGGTCATGCACGAGTTCAAGGAGGGTGAGCTGGAGCGCCGGGACGGCGAGCCGGTCACCGACCGCCGGCAGGCCATCGCCATCGCGTTGCGAGAGGCCGGCGCCTCGAACCAGGAGAGCCCGGCGGCCAACCGATCGAACTTCCGTCGCACCCGGTCCAACGAGCGCGACACGCGGTCTCATGCGACCCGCGCCGCCCTCTACGACGAGGCCAGGCGGCGCGACATCAAGGGGCGCTCGCGCATGACCCGGAGCGAACTGGAGCAGGCCCTCAACCGTTAGGCGGGCTCATCTCAGGAGAGCCTGCATGACCTCCAAGCAGCCCAAGACCACGACGCCGACCGACGCCGACCTGAAGGGCAATCCCGGCATCGGCACCTCGAAGGGCATGACGATGTCCGGCGGCGATCCCGAGGATCTCGCCGGAGCCAATACCGACGAGGGCGACGTGGCGAACGACACCACGCCGCAAGGCGGGATCGACCCCAACCAGCGCGGGCGCACCAACCGCTGACGCGCGGCCCGCGCGACGATCTCAGGCCCCCTGCCTTGTTCCGGCCAGACTGGGTTCCTACATGGGTCTCAGCGGCAACGGGTGGGTGGCCCCGGACATTCATGTCCCGCCGGGCTCCTGGAGCCTCGCGAACACGAGCCCCCTCCCGGAATAGTTGGCGCCGTCGCGCCGCGCTGCTCTCGCACACGAGGGCAGCCCGCTGCGACTTCTAACGAGACGAGGACGACCGCGTGAATACTGGTACTGTCAAGTGGTTCAACGACCAGAAGGGCTTCGGCTTCATCCAGCCGGATAACGGGGGCAAGGACGTTTTCGTCCACATCTCCGCGGTGGAGCGGGCCGGCCTGCGCGGCCTCGTCGAGGGCCAGAAGGTCTCTTACGAGCTGCAGGCCGACCGGCGCGACAGCTCGAAGATGTCGGCCGTGAACCTCCAGGTCGCCTAAGGGTGACCACCCGGCCCGGGTTCACGTTTCCTTAACGATAATCTCGTTAAGGTCACGGAACCCAGGCCGCACTGGAGCGTCATGAGCCTGCGGGCTCGTGACACGCTCCGCCGGCGGCCACATAGCCGCCCGCCACGCACAGTCGCTCCGCTTCAGGAGCGGCGCAACGATAGAAGAAAAGACATCCATGTTGTTCGAGTTCACCCGGCGCGACGGCGCGCCCTCCGTCTTCAATGACGGCACCACTTTCCATGTCGACCAGATCAGCCGCTTTGGTGCGGGCAAGGGCCCGATTGACGTCAGCCACCTGATCGACAAGAGCTACGGCTATCACTCCTCCCGCGAGCTGCGATGGCACCTCGCCGAGCGCTTCGGCCTGACGCCGAACGCCGTGGCCGTGCGCGAAGCCCACTGTGGCTTCGCGGCGTCTCAACCGCCGTCACCGTACGAGGCGGGCCGCGCGCGAGCGCGGACCCGCCTTTGTCGTGTCTGGAGGCGGGATCTTGTCAGCATGGCCCTCGGAACAGAGGCGGCTCCCTCCCGCTCGATCTGTCACCCTCTGCGTCATCCCGGGGCCGCGCAGGGGAGCCCGGGATCCAGAAACGAGAATGGCTCAGGATGAAGCCGAGGCTGTGCCGTCCCATCTTGAATCTCCTGCGCATCTGGCTTCCGGGCTCCGCTGCGCGGCCCGGGGATGACGCAGAGGGTGTGGCACGCGGTGCGGCATTGTAACGGGCGCTCACCCCACCCGCAGCAATCCCGCCAGCGCCGCCACATCCCCCGGATTGTCCGACAGGAGCGCGTCGATCTCGCCATTCGCCAGCGCCCGGACATGCCGGCAATCGGGCCGGAACCGAGCTCCGGCGCAGGAGCAGCGCAGGCGCGGGCCGTCGCGGCCCTCGATCAGACGCACGTCGTAGGGGGTACCGGTGCTGCCGCGCACGACGAAGTGCAGGAGCGGCGCGCTGGTACGGCTCGGCGCCACGCCGCGCAGGGCCCGGGCAGCGATCCCGTCCGGCGATCGTGCGCCCTCGCCGGCCCGCGCGCGGGCGAGGCCGAGGGCCTTGGCGAGGCTGGCGATGTCGGGCGCGCCGGCTTCCCGCATCACCGCGAGCGCGATCTCCGCGCAGGCATAGGCGTCCTCGCCGGCATCGTGGTGGCGAAACGTCACGCCGACCCGGGCGGCCAGCGAGGAGAGCCGGTAGGTGCCCTGGCCCTGCCCGCCCTCCCCCGGCCAGTGCCGGCGGGCGAGCTGCACCGTGCAGAGAGAAGCATAGGCCGGCTGAGGCAGGCGATAGGCCTGGAGCGTCGCGGCGAGCACCCCGACATCGAAGCTGGCATTGTGGGCGAGCACCAGGCTGCCGGCGATCTCGGGCAGGAACGGCGCCATCGCCTCGGGAAAGGACGGTGCATCGGCGACATCGCGCGGGCGGATGCCGTGGACGCGGATGTTGCCGGGCGAGAAGCGCATCTCCGCCGGGCGAATCAGCCGCGACTCGCGCCGCACCACCCGCCCGCCCTCGATCCAGGCCAAGCCGACGGCACAGGGACTGTCGCGGCGCTCGTTGGCGGTCTCGAAGTCGATCGCGAGGGTGCGGGGAAAGGTCATGCTGGCGCCTTCCCGCGGGAAGGCGCCGAATTTCAGGCGGAGGCCACCATCGCCAGCCACTCGTCCTCCGAGACCACCTTCACCCCGTGCTTCTCGGCGTCCTTGAGCTTGCTGCCCGCGCCCGGCCCCGCCACCACGAGATCGGTCTTGGCCGAGACCGAGCCCGAGACCTTGGCGCCGAGACGCTCGGCCGTCGCCTTGGCCTCGCTGCGGGTCATCTTCTCCAGGGTGCCGGTGAACACCACGGTCTTGCCGGCGAAGGCTGCGGCTTGCGCCACCGGGGCCGGCCGCTCGGTCTCGACCTCGTCGAGCAGGGCCTTCACCGCCGCGACATTGTGCTCCTCGGAGAAGAACTGGATCAGCGAGGCGGTGGTGACCGCGCCGATCTCGCCGTCGTCGGCGAGCGCCCGGTAGGCGTCGCCGGGCACCTGGGCCGCCGCCCGCTCCGCCGCCGCCCGCACGCCTGCGGAATCGCCGTAGGCCTTGAGCAGGGATTCCCGCTGCGGGGCGGAGAGCCGCGCCACCGCGCCGCCGGCCAGGAGATCGGCGTCCGGCGCCTCGGCCGCGGCGGCGAGGAGCCGGTCGCGGGTGGTGGCACCGACACGGTCGAGGCTGGCGAGCGCGATCCAGTCCGGCC
>JAEWKL010000208.1 GCA_023386115.1 Pseudomonadota bacterium | reverse complement strand
GCCTCGGCGCTCAGATCCCTGCGGGTGATCGCGACCCCGGCCATGGCGCTCTCTCCTGATCCGACAACCGAATCAGAAGCCACACCAATCCGCAACCCGCCGAGTCACACTCTCAGGCCGTTGGTATTAGATACCGCTATCTACTCGCCTCATGTTAAGGAACGAGAGATGCATGCTGCGAACCGCTGCTTTCCATACTATGCGGTCCTTCGGTGATGGCGGATCGAGGGTCCGCTTGGGGTCACTCTCATCTGTTCGCATTGGGTTCGACCAATGGCGCGGACGAGACAACTACCGACCCGAGGTTCACCCGCTTGGTCGCCTGCGGTTCGGCTGCTTCGCTCACCTCCACTTCATCCACCGAGAGAGGCAAGTCGATTGTGAAGCACGTCCCTCCGCCCCCGTTGCTCGACAGCGCGATCTGACCCTGCAGGGTTGAGGCAACGAGGTTGAAGACGATGTGCAGCCCAAGGCCCGTACTGCCTTTGTCGCGCCGCGTGGTGAAGAAGGGGTCGAACACCTTGCTCAGGTTCTCCGGCGGGATGCCGATGCCGTCGTCGGCAATGATGATGCGCAGTCGATCCTCGCCGGAACGAGACGCCGCGACGTCGAGGACGCCCGATCGGCCGTCGGGATAACCATGCACGATAGCGTTGAGCGCCAGATTGCTCATCACCTGCGCCAGCGCGCCGGGATGGGAGTCGAGTATGATCCCCTTCTCACAGCGGATCCGCATCGTGTGTCCCTTGCGCCGCACGAGCGGCTCGAGCGTGCTCATCAGCTCCTCAAGCCAGCCGTGCAGCTCGAAAGTGCGCCGCTCCGCACTGGCTTGGTCGACTGCGACCTGCTTGAAGCTGTTCACGAGGTCGGCTGCCCGCGTGAGATTGGAGAACAGCAGCCGCATCCCCTCGCTCAGCCGCGCAAGCCCCTGCGTGAGATCCGACCGGCGCAGTTGGCCTGATTCAACGGCGCGCTGGAGATGCCTCAGATCGCCTTCGGCGGCGGTCGACGTGGTCAGCGCCAAGCCGATCGGCGTGTTGATCTCGTGAGCCACACCCGCCACGAGCTGACCAAGGGCCGCCAGCTTCTCGGCTTGCACGAGATGAGCCTGGGCCTCGCGCAACTCGGACAGGGTCGTCTCCGATCGCTCCTTCTCCCGCCGAAGCGCCTCCTCTGTCTGGAATTGGCGCCGAGCTCGCACCTCTCGCGCGCCGACAGCGTAGAGCGAGAGCGCGTATGCCATGCCAATCTCGAAGTTGTTCACGAAGCGCATGCCCGCCCGCTCATGCACCGCGAAGGACTCGCATACGGCGAAGCAGAGCCAGGTCAGGCCGCAGAACGCAGCGAGCGAGGACAAGCGCAGCGGCAACAGCGTCGAGACGAACAGGATGACGACGATCATGCCCGCAGCGGCATGGTCGAAGCCGGGTCCCAGCCGCAGGTAGATCAAGCTGAGCACGCAACCGGGCACGACGCAGTAGCTGAGGTAGATCTGCTCGGCCCAGCGCCGCGCGGCAGGCCAGTGCAGCGCCGCGGTTGCAGGCAGGAGTACGGCGAGCGCGACGGCGAGGCGAAGGAACAGGGTCTCAATCCAGTGCGCTGGGTCGAGGATCCAGTCCCAGACGGCGAAGGCGCAGTAGACGCAGGCGCCGAGGATCATCGCAGCCTGCGTGCGGGGTAGGTCGTCGAGGGTGAAGCGCGTCACGAAGGCACGCTCGTCGACGGGATCTTCGAACCGCAGGCCGAGCCTGCTCAGGAGTTTGCGCATTAGGAGGAAGGAGAGCAGTGGGGCGTCCCTCCTACGCGCTGCAGCTTCGGGATGCACGCCGTTCGATCATCCGCCCTGCGCCACTTCCGGACTTTCGCTCCGGGCCGCCGGGGCAGCAGCTCGACACCCGAAAGCGGCCCTTCGAGACCGGCGATAGCGGCTATGGCGGCATTGCCTCTGAGCCGCACAGGAGCGGTTTAAGGAACACCTTCATTCGTGGCAGGTAATCGGCCGCAGCCACTCAACGCTGGTGGCCTCTCGGCCGCGAGCGCAATTTGGTATTCCGTCGGGCTTTGCCCTATGCCCGGCTGCCATGACAATTATCGCCATCGACCGCCTCATACCCGGAACTCTCGTGCCCTTCGGTGGCGACCGCGCTGCGGTGATCACGCCGGAACTCGCCGCGCGTTTCCAACGGGGCGACCATCTGCTGGTGTTGCAGGACGCGGGCGACCTCTTGCACATCCCCGCGGCTCAGATCGCTCTCGCGGCCGCTGCAGTCGAGCGAGCTCACGCGGCGTTCCAGGTGATGTCGGCCATTTCCGATCACGCCGTCGACCGGTTCTTCGACACGTTCGCCTCGCTGCTGGACAGATCACCGGTCTGGGCCGAAATCGCAGAGGCTAACCGGCAGGATGTGGAGCGCGCGCGGAAGGCCGGCCGCTCGACGACGCGCCTCGTTGCCACCGAAGGCATGCGACACGACATGATCGCGGGTCTGCGTGCGTGGCGAGACAGTGGAACGGCACGTGGTCATGTCATCGAACGCGTGACGCATCGTGGCTGGACGATCGAGCAGAGGGCAGCACCACTTGGTGTAGTCGGCTTCGTGTTCGAGGGCCGGCCCAATGTGTTCGCCGACGCAGCAGGTGTCTTGCGCACAGGCAACACCGCTGTCCTCCGCATTGGCAGCGACGCGCTCGGTACGGCTCAGGCCATCATGCGATACGCGCTCAGCCCGGCTCTCACGGAGTCGGGCCTTCCCCTCGGAGCTGTAGCGCTCATCGAAAGTCCGGAACGAGCTGCCGGATGGGCGCTCTTCGCGGATCGCCGGCTCTCGCTGGCCGTGGCGCGTGGATCAGGGCGCGCAGTTGCACAACTCGGGAGTGTCGCCCGGCAGGCTGGGACCGCTGTCAGCCTGCACGGAACCGGTGGTGCGTGGATGGTTGCCGACCGTGACGCGGATCCGGAGCGCTTCTCCGCGGCAGTCGAGGCATCGCTGGACCGGAAGGTGTGCAATACGTTGAACGTCTGCTGCATCCACCGTGCTCGGATCGCAGACCTGGTGCCGACCTTCCTGGCAGCACTGGAGGCTGCCGGTCATTCCCGTGGACACGGTTGCAAACTCCACGTGGTCGCGGGCGATGAGACCGTTCTGCCGCACGCGTGGCGGACCGGCACCGTCCGCGCTCGACGCGCCGAGGGCGAGCACAGCGAGCCACTGACCGAGATCCTGCCGGAGAACGAGCTCGGCCGCGAATGGGAGTGGGAGGACACGCCCGAGGTCAGCCTGAAGATCGTGGACGATCTCGATCATGCGGTGGCGCTGTTCAACCGTTACAGCCCGCAATTCGCAGCCTCGCTGATCAGCCGGGACCCACAGGCGCACCAGCGCTTCTTCGACACGGTGAACGCGCCCTTCGTGGGCGATGGGTTCACGCGGTGGGTGGATGGGCAGTACGCCCTCAACCAACCGGAGCTCGGGCTCTCCAATTGGGAGAACGGTCGACTTCTCGCCCGCAGCGCCATCTTGTCTGGAAGCAGTGTCTTCACGGTGCGCAGCCGCGTCACGCAGGTTGACGCGCACCTGAAGCGGTAACGGCGCAGACATCCGGGCTGCCGTCGATCCGAGCGGCGGTGTCGCCGCGCGTCGGCAGCCGGTTGAATCCTGCTCTCAGACGGGCCGCAGCGAAATCGATGAAGGCCCTGACCTTGGCGAGCGCCAGCCGGTCCGGTGAGGCCACGAGGTGGACAGGTACGGGTGGAGGCTCGTCGTCTGGGAGCAGAATGATCAGGCTGCCGTCCTCTACCTCACGCTGAATCTTGTAGGAGAAGATGCGGACGATGCCCTCACCGTCGATGGCTGCGCTGACGGCGGCCTCGTCAGTGTTGACCATGAGCCGTGGCCTTATGCGAATCGCGCGCGAGACCCGGCCGCCGACCGCCGGTGGGAAGCTCCAGACGTCGTTCGGATTGGTCGGCTCGATCCCAATGCAGTCATGGTGGGCTAGATGCGCCAGGGTGGTGAGTGGCGGCCGACAAGCCAGGTACTTCGGTGCCGCACACAGGACGCGCCGCACCTCTCCGATGCGGATCGCGACAAGGCTGGAATCCTGCAACGGAGCAATCCTGAGCGCGACATCGATGCCTTCGTCGATGAGATTCGTCATCCGGTTCAGCAAAAGGAAGCGGATCTGCACCGCGGGATGCGCCCGCAGGAACTCACCCACGACCGGGCGCAGGATCCGCGTCCCGAACATCACGGGCGCGGTGACCGTCAGGACGCCGCGAGGGGCGGCTTGGTCTCCCGCCATCGAGAGATCGGCTTCTTCAAGATCTAGCAGCACGCGGCGGCAAACGACGGCATACCGCTCGCCGGACTCGGTGAGTTGCAGCCGCCGCGTGGTCCGGTGCAGGAGCTGGGCACCGACGTGGCTCTCGAGGGAGGTAATCGCTCGCGTCACGGCCGCCGGTGACCGCCCCAAGCGGCGACCGGCGCGGGCGAGGCTCCCCTCCTCCAGGGCGGTCACGAACACCCGCATGGCATCAAGCCGGTCGATCATTATTCCGCACCGCGCAATCAAGGCTTCCGCAGGCTAGGTGTTCTGCGCAAGCGCACAATACCTTAGCATTCGAAAACTTGTCCGACGCCAGGAGGGTGAACGTGACCATTCCCGTCAGCATCCCGGTCACCTACTACCGCACGGCCAAGGTCGAAGGCGTGACCGTCTTCTACCGTGAGGCGGGGCCCACGGACGCCCCGGTCGTGCTGCTGCTGCACGGGTTCCCGACCTCGTCGCACATGTTCCGCAATCTCATCCCTCTGCTCGCTGACCGCTACCACGTCATTGCACCCGATTACCCAGGCTTTGGCGGCAGCGATGCTCCGGATCATGCAGCCTTCGCCTACACCTTCGCGCATTATGCTGACATCGTGGCCGGTTTGCTCAGTCAGCTCGGGGCGGAGCGCTACACGATGTACGTGATGGATTACGGTGCTCCGGTCGGATATCGGCTGGCACTCAAGCACCCCGAGCGCGTCAGCGCGCTCATCGTCCAGAACGGCAATGCGTACGAGGAGGGGTTGAAGGAGTTCTGGGACCCGATCAAGGCCTACTGGCGCGAGGACACGCCGGCCCGGCGCGAAGCCCTCTGCTTTCTCGTCGCCCCGGAGACGACGAAATTCCAGTACGTCGACGGCGTTGCCGACGTATCCCGGATTGATCCGGACAACTGGCTGCACGACCAAGTGCTCCTCGACCGTCCGGGCAACCAGGACATCCAGCTCGATCTCTTCCGCGACTACGGCACCAATGTGCCTCTCTACCCGCACTTCCAGGCTTTCTTCCGGGATCGTCAGCCGCCGACGCTGATCGTCTGGGGTCGGAACGACAAGATCTTCCCGGCAGACGGCGCCCATCCCTATCTGCGGGACCTGCCTGATGCCGAGATGCACCTGCTCGACACAGGTCACTTCGCGCTGGAAGACAAACTCGACACGATGGTCCCACTCATCCGCGACTTCCTCGACCGGCATCTCAACGCGCTTTGAGCGTGGTGGGCTCACCAAAGGGCGATCAATCAAGCTGCCGAGGTACAGCGCATGAGTAGGATCAAAGTTGAGGACGGGACCGAGATCTACTTCAAGGATTGGGGGAGCGGACCGCCCATCATGTTCAGCCATGGGTGGCCGCTCAGTGCCGACGCCTTCGAGGACCAGATGTTCTTCCTGGTTCAGCAGGGTTATCGCTGCATCGCGCACGACCGGCGCGGTCACGGCCGCTCCAGTCAGCCTTGGACAGGAAACGATCTCGACACCTACGCCGACGACTTGGCGGCGTTGGTGAGGGTGCTCGATCTTCGGGAGGTCATCCACATCGGTCACTCGACGGGAGGCGGCGAGGTCGCCCGCTACATCGGCCGGCACGGGACGGAGCGGGTCGCCAAAGCCGTCCTGATCGGGGCCATCCCGCCCCTGATGCTGAAGACCGAGGCCAACCCGCGTGGCACGCCCCGAGCCGCGTTCGACGCGCTGCGCGCCGCCGTGCAAGCCGACCGGTCGGAGTTCTGGAGGGATCTGAGCCTTCCGTTCTACGGCTACAACCGCCCCGGCGCTGCGGTCTCGGAGGGCGTCCGCAACGCGTTCTGGCTGCAGGGCATGATGGCGGGCTTTCCCGCCTCATACTTCTGCATCGAGGCGTTCTCCGAGACCGACCTGACCAAGGATCTTGCGCGGTTCGATGTTCCAACGCTGGTGCTCCACGGCGATGACGATCAGATTGTTCCCATCGGCGCTTCGGCGATGCTGTCGTCGAAGCTGATCAGGGACGCGAAGCTGGTGGTCTACGAAGGCGCTCCGCACGGGCTGTGCACGACCATGAAGGACCGCGTGAATGCTGAGCTGCACGCCTTCCTGTCGGCAACCTAGCGGCAGGCTCGCAGCTCAGCACCTCCGCGATCGGGCTCGTAACCGCGGGAGGCGCGAAAGATGCTGCAGACCCACCCCTGGATGAACCGTCGCGGCGTGTGCCTCTGCGGCATATCCGCCGCGACCTCGGCGGCAGCCGGCATTTGGCCGTCCCCGAGACAGGCGTTTGCCGCAGCGCGCGGCATCGTCGAGCAGATTAAGGCAGAGGCGGCGACGGCTCCGATCGTCGTGCACCGGCTCCGCGGCAACATCGCCGTCCTTGAGGGATCTGGCGGCAGCATAGCGGTTCTGACTGAGCGCGATGGAAAGGTTCTGGTGGATGCCGGGATCGCCGTATCGCGGGATCAGGTCTCGGCGGCGCTCGCCGCGCTCGGCCCCCAGCCGGTTACGCACCTCATCAACACGCACTGGCACTTCGATCATGCGGATGGAAATGCGTGGGTGAGCGAAACCGCCCCCGTGATTCTCGCTCACGAGAACACACGCCGGCACCTCTCGGTGACGCAACGCGTCGCTGACTGGGACTTCGACTTCGCACCACTCCCGGCTGCGGCACTGCCGACCGAGGTATTCGCGACCGAGCACCGCCTGACGCACGGCAGTGCGAACCTGGCACTGCGCTACTACGGACCCGCCCACACGGACAGCGACATCTCGGTGCGCTTCGAGGAAGCTGACGTGCTGCATGCGGGCGACACGTTCTGGAACGGCATCTATCCCTTCATCGACTATTCGACGGGAGGAAGCATCGACGGGTCGATCCGAGCCGCCGAGACGAACCTTGCGGCAGCGAGCGACTCGACACTGATCATCGCCGGCCATGGAGTGCCGATCGGCAGCCGGGCGCAGCTCCAGGCTTTCCGAGACATGCTGATCGCGGCTCGCGACGCCGTTTCCACCCTGAAGCGGCAAGGAAGGTCCCTCGACGAGGTGATCGCTGCCAAGCCCACGGCCTCGTATGATGGAACGTGGGGCCGGTTCGTGATCAGTCCGTCCCTCTTCACCACGCTGGTGTTCGAGGGAGTCTGAACCGGCTGCAACGGTGAACTGCCGCGTTCGATGCGGGAGGCAACTCGAGACATTCCATGAGGATCACGGCCCGTCATAGCGCTGCGGCACTCGTGTCACCCACGGCGTATCGTCGATGTTGCAGGGAGGATTCCATGGCCACGGCCGGTCACCGCAACACCAAGCAGGGTCACCGGCCGAAAGAGAGACGCTCGATGGCACGGATACGCTGGCTGTCAGTTGCGGCGGCGTGTGCGCTCGCCCTGTCGCCGGTTGGCGCCGGCGGCGCCGACGACGACGGGTCCCCTCTCTTTGGCGTCCAGATCCCTGCGAGGTACCGCAACTGGTCGGTGATCAGCGTGGCCCATGAGGCCGGCAACAACAATGACATTCGCGCCATTCTCGGGAACGACGTCGCCCTCAAGGCTTACCGTGAGGGAACGAGACCTTTCCCCGATGGGACAATCATCGCGCGGTTGGCGTGGCAGTACGTCTCCTCGCCCGAGAACAACGCGGTATTCGGCCGGCCCCAATCCTTCGTCGCCGGATCGCCCACGAACGTGCAGTTCAGCGTGAAGGACGCGAAACGGTATGCTGAGACGGGAGGATGGGGCTACGGACAGTTCGAGAACGGCAAGCCTAACCGCAGCGCGACGCTGATGCAGACCTGCGCACCGTGCCATGCCGGCGCGCCCAAGGGGAACGATCTCGTGTTCACGCACTACTCACCCTAGGGTCAAAACTCCTTCAAGGTGTTGCGCTGGTGAGAGAAGTGTGATTCCAGGCGACTCCCAGATGGAGGAGGCTATGGCAGAGCTGTTCTGGCTGTCGGACGAGCAGTTGTCGGTGATCGCGCCGTTCATGCCCACCAAACAGCCTCTGCGTTTTCAGACAGTCTCGGTCAGGAGTTCACCTCCTCCCGCTTATTCGGCTTCGCGCCATTTTCGGACCTTCGGCCCTCGCCGCCGGAGTGGCCGCTTTTTGCCTGGAACCTGCCATTAGTGGAGCTCGCGCCGGTCTACGTGTTCTTGGCGAGCCAGGAGGCGAGCTACGTCACTGGGGAGGTTTACGGCGCGACGGGCGGTAAAGGCACCGCATAGGCCTTGGCCCGAGGTCGACACGCGGCAAAAGCCGTGTGTCGACGGCAGGCTTTGCGCTCTCACAGGTCCGGACACTCCTTTGCTAGGTGGTCGATAAGGGCACGGACGGCCGGGGGCAGGCCGCGGCGGATCGTGAACGGTGTGATGCATACCATCGACGGTCCCTTCGGCGCCTGACAGGCGGGACATCCCGAAGCCGCCGACCACTTTCGGAAGGACGACCGGAGTGGCGGAGCTCAATCGGACGCCGCCTCCATGCGCTCTCGGAAGCTCTCGTGCAGCGTCGCCAGGAACGCGCGGACGGCGGGGTTGGTCCGGCGGCTCGCCGGCCAGAGCGCCGTGACGTTGTCGCGCACGACCGCGAAGCGCGACAGGACCGGGACGAGCTCGCCCCGCGCGACGTAGGGCGCCGTAACGAAGGTCGCGGCCATCCCGATGCCTCCGCCCGCGGCGAGCACGGCGACCAGCGCCTCGCTGACGTCGACCGACGTGCCAGACGAGGGCGTCATCTCCACCACCCGGCCCTCGATGCGGAAGGGCCAGTGCAGCACCTGGCCCGTGCTCTGGTAGCGCAGCGTGACCGTTTCGTGGCCCGCGAGGTCGTCCGGATGCCGCGGCGTGCCGCGCGCGTCGAGATAGGCGGGCGAGGCGAAGCAGCACATCCGGTGCGGCGCGAGCTTCCGCGACAGGAGCCGCGTGTCATTGAGGTCGCCGATCCGCACCGCTACGTCGATGCCCTCGTCCACGATGTCGACTATCCGGTCGCTCAACCGAAGGTCGACGCTCACCCTCGGGTGGCTGCGGCGGAAGGCCGGCAGCGCGGGCGCGATCACGTGCAGGCCGACCGGCAGGGACGCGGCAATGCGCAACGACCCGGCCGGCTCGGACCGGGCGGCCAGCGCGGCCTGCTCGATCTCCTCGGCCTCGCGCAAAAGCCTGACCGCGCGCTCGTGCAGGTCGCGCCCCTCCGCCGTGAGCGTCAGGGAGCGCGTGGTGCGCGTGAACAGCGCCACGCCGAGATGCGTCTCCAACCGCCCGATGCTCTTGCTGACGGCCGAGGGCGAGATCGACAAGGCGTGGGCGGCGGCCGTGAAGCTCCCGAGCGAACCGGCGCGTGCGAAGGCCGCCAAGCCCGCCAGCCGCTCCAATGCAATCTGTTCCTTCATGGCATGATTGAAGTGGTATCCAGCCCGATAATCAAGGGAATGCCCTGGGCTTAGATCGACATCGTGTCTGACGACGCGATGGAGTTTTCGATGAGCGACACGATGAAGGCCGTCCGCCTGCATGCCTTCGGGGGGCCCGACGTGCTGCGCTACGAGGATGCGCCGATGCCGGCGCCGGCCGCCGGTGAGGTGCTGGTGCACGTGCATGCGGTCGGCCTCAACCCGCCCGACTGGTACCTGCGCGACGGCTACCGCGCCCTGCCGCCGGAATGGCAGCCCGATCCCGGCTTCCCGCTGATCCTCGGCTCGGACATCTCGGGCGTTGTCCACGGGCTCGGGGCAGGGGTGACAGAGTTCGCCATCGGCGACGAGGTCTACTCTATGGTCCGCTTCCCCGAGGACGCGATGCGGGGCGGCAAGGCCTATGCGGAATACGTCAGCGTCCCGGTCTCGGAACTGGCGCCGAAGCCGGTCGGGATCGACCACGTGCGGGCCGCGGCAGCGCCGATGTCGCTGCTCACCGCCTGGCAGTTCCTGGTCGAGCTCGGGCACGACGCGCCGAATCCCTTCCAGGCCTTTCCCCATGCGCCCGTGCCGCTCGCCGGCAAGACGGTGTTGGTCAACGGCGCCGGGGGCGGCGTCGGGCATATCGCGGTCCAGCTCGCCCGCTGGCGGGGCGCGCGGGTGATCGCGGTCGCCTCGGGCAAGAACGAGGCGCTGATGCGCGACCTGGGCGCCGACGAGTTCATTGACTACGCGAAGGCGGCGGCGGACGAGGTCGTCCGCGACGCGGACGTCGTGCTCGACGCGGTCGGCGGCAAGGCTGCGGCGCGCTTCCTAAAGACCCTGAAACGGGGCGGCGCCCTCTATCCCGTCTTTCCGCTGGGCTTCGACGCGTACGAGGAGGCGGGCCGGCTGAGCGTCACGGTGTCGACGACGCAGGTCCGCTCAAGCGGTGGCCAGCTCGCGCAGGCCGCCCGGCTCCTCGATGACGGCACCGTCCGGGTCGTCATCGACGGCACCTTCCCGCTCGTGGAGGCGGCCCGCGCCCATGCGCGCGCCGAGGCCGGCGGCATCCAGGGCAAGATCGTCCTGGCCGTCGCGTAACCGCTGGCCGGCCGGGGAAGTGTATCCATGCTGATCGTGACCGGATACGTCCACGTCCCGCCTGCGGACGCGGCAGCCTTCGTTGAAGACGTTGCCGCGTTCGCGCGGGTGGCTCGCGCCCGCGACGGCTGCCTCTTCTTCGCCGTCGCGCCGGACCGGACGCAGGAGGGCCGCATGCTCGTCGCCGAGCGCTGGCGCGACCAAGCGGCGCTCGACGCCCACCTGTCCGCCGAGGACACGGCGGCCTTCGTAGCGCGGTGGCGGGCCCGGATGACGAGCGACGTCGCCAAGTTCGATGCCGCGAACGAGCGCACGATCCTGGACCCGTGAGACAAGGGCAATTGCCCATGGTTGGCACCCGCACGAGAATGGGCCACGACATGCTGATGTCATGGCCGCCGCTTTCAGGTCCGCCTTAGCCTTCCGAGCGGTCATCCGAACAGGCAGGGTGGTAAGGTCCGGAAGGGGTCAGGAGTTCCCCGGACGGTTAGACGTCCCTATGCCCGTACCAAGGAAAAGCCTGAGGGTCCGTTGGCCAGTCAATGGCGTTGCATTGCAGCCTCGGCCCGCTGCTTGCCATGGCGGCATCGTCGACGAACGATGCCGCTGATATCAGGCTATTCTGCCGCGGAACGCACTGGCAGCCGCCAATTCGGTCGGACGAAGTGGCAGGTATAGCCATTAGGATGGCGCTTCAGGTAATCCTGATGCTCTGGCTCGGCCTCCCAGAACGGTCCGGCGGGATCCACCTCGGTGACCACCCGCCCAGGCCAGAGGCCCGACGCGTTCACATCTGCGATAGTGTCCTCGGCGATGCGACGCTGATCCTCGTCGACGTAGTAGATCGCCGAGCGGTAGCTCAGGCCACGGTCGTTGCCCTGTCGGTTCGGGGTCGTTGGATCGTGGATCTGGAAGAAAAACTCGAGGATACGGCGGAAGCTCGTCCGCGACGGATCGTAGGTGATCTCGATGGCCTCCGCATGAGTGCCATGATTGCGATAGGTCGCGTTCGCTACGTCGCCGCCGGTATAGCCGACCCGCGTCGTGACAATCCCTTCCTGACGACGGATCAGGTCTTGCATGCCCCAGAAACACCCACCCGCCAACACGGCTCGCTCGTCGGCCATCACGCTCTCCTCGTTCAGACGAAGTCCCATCGTTCCCGATAGATAGGCAGTCAGGCCGGCGATCCGAGGCCTTGCACGGGTCATAAGGCTGCCGGAGCCCCATGCAGAGGTGTGCCGTGATGAAGCTGGGCGAGGCGAAATCAGGATCGCAGCGCGATGGTCGTCGGCGGACCGCTTGCCAGCCACCTCAGCGTACTGGCCATGGCTTGGAATCGCTTTACCTCATATGAGTTCATGCCCGTGCGAGGCATGTCATGCTGGAGTGGGATACAGTCTTGAGCCAAAATCCTTCAATGGGTGATGCGTTGTTTGCACCAGCCGTCGCTCGGAACAAAGAGCCGATCCTCGATGTTCTGTGCCGTCTGCTACCCGCCTCGGGCTTGGTTCTGGAGGTAGCCAGTGGGTCGGGAGAGCACATCATTCACTTCGCGTCCGCGTTATCTGGCCTGCTATGGCAGCCAACTGATGCCGATCCAAGGGCCCTGAGAAGTATCGCGGCCCACGCGCGAACCGCCGGCTTGAACAATGTCCTTACCCCGCAGACTCTCGATGCGCGCGTGCAGCCTTGGCCCGTGGCCCGCGCCGATGTAGTGCTGGCGATCAACATGATCCACATCGCCCCGTGGTCGGCAACGGTGGGGCTGATGGCCGGAGCCGGCGGCATCCTTCCAGACGGCGGCCTGCTCTACCTATACGGTCCGTTCAAGGTAGCCGGTATGCACACGGCTGCAAGCAACGCGACCTTTGATGCGGACTTGCGTGTGCGCGACCCCGCCTGGGGCGTGCGGGATATTGAAGCGGTTTCTGAAGCTGGCTTGGCTCAGGGCTTTGAGCTCGTCGAGCGCGTTCCGATGCCGGCCAACAATTTCAGCTTAGTCTATCGAAGGACCCGTCATCGCAATCCGTGAGGAATTACCCCGCGACGGCAGCAGAACCGCGAAGGTATAATTGCGCCGGATCGACGCACCCTGTTCCAGGCCGTACGGGGCGCTGCCATGCGTCACATCCGGCTGCGCCCACGAGGCACGCTGCTGGCAGAGCTGAAGCTGTCGTGCTGGGCTCAGGATACCCCGGGACCGCCTGTGCGACGCTCCTGGCGCTTCAGCGCCGACTGACCTCCCCCGCGCGGCGCATGGGGCGCTCCGACGCCCTTGGATTCTGCTCGCTGCGAGCCCTCGACATCTCTGTGCGTTCGCCGCTCATAGCAGCAGCGAAGCCCTGGAAGGGTCCGCTACTATCGTCCACGTCGATCAGCGCAGCAGCTGAAGTATGTCCTGGCTGGCTTGGCTCGCCAAGAACAGCGACGGACTGCTTGGACTTTTCAGAGCTTCATGGCTGTCGAGCGACCAGCCAACGTCAAGGGAACGACCTTTTTCCGTTAAACGGACTTGCACCGGTTTGGTGGCGGGGAATACTCTTCAGTCTTCCGTGTCGGCCATGCGCCAATTGCAGACCTCCGATCAAGTTCGGCCGAACAGCCGCTCGTCGCTTGATACCGGACCCTCAGACTTTTGCCGGCTCCGCTGCAGCCTTCACGCTCGTTTCCGCGTAGGGGTGGCTTATTGACCGCGAAGTCGGATTAGGTGCCGTCTCGGCCAAATATTTCCAGAAAAACTAAAATCGAGATTTGTAGATCGCGCTGCCGCGTGCACAGCTCGATGCACTCCTTCGATTCCGCAATATAAATTTGTCATGCAAATCCTTGATCAGAGCATGACGCGTCTTATGTTTAGAAAAATCTGGTTTGTGCAAATCTCCTACATTTAATGATGATATCTGATACAAGATAAACATAGTTACAATATTCTCATTTCATGTTATATGTGAGGCTCGTTAATAGAATCTATATATTGATTTTTTACCTTGTGCTGCCAACGCGATAGCTACAACGTCCGCTTTCTTGAATGCAGCGCGATGCCGCTGAACCGCAGCCGCTTTGACTGAAGCGACGGGGACGGATATCCCAAACCATCAAACTTGGGTGCTCGGCGTGGTCCCGGCTGGCTCGCGCGCTCAGTGACGTCATGAATATCCGGCAACCGCGTGCCTCCTCCCATTGACCCCCGGCGATCCCGCATCCCACCCCTCTCGGCGCTCAGGCTGTTCGCTGCGGCTGGCCGACATTTGAGCTTCGCCCGCGCAGCGTCGGAGCTGAACCTCACGCCGAGTGCCGTGAGCCATGGGATCGTCGGCCTTGAGAAGGCGCTGGGCGTCAGGCTGTTCATCCGGGAGCCGGGCCGACTCGCGCTGACCCGCGAGGGTGCGGACTACCTCACCTACGTGTCGGAGGCCCTGTCTATCATCCAGATCGGAACCCAGCGCCTGCCCTCGGCGCGTTCCGGCAGGACCCTCGCCATCAGCTGCGCCCCCACCTTCGCGTCGCGGTGGCTGCTCCCCCGGCTGCCCGCATTCCGCGCGCGCCATCCGCAGATCGCGATCAGGATCGACACCTCGCACCGCCATGTCGGGTTTCCGATCGACGGCTTCGACTTCGCCATCCGCATGAGCCGGGCCCCGGCTTCGATGCCGAACGGGACCCGTCTGTTCGACGATTGGCTGGTTCCCGTCTGCAGCCCTTCCTATCGCGACACGCTTGTAGGGCAGGGCGGTGGCCTCAATTTTCGGCGCGCCATCCTGATCCATGTCACGTCCACCACGGAGGATTGGCAGGCTTGGTTCGATGCAACGGGAGCACTCGAAGCACTATCTGGCGACGCCCTGCACGTTGATACGATCGGGCTCTCGCTCGAAGCCGCCGCTTCGGGCCTGGGCATCGCACTCGGCCGGAGTTCGCTGATGAACCGCGAGTTCCGGGACCACACGCTCGTCGCGGTCGGGCGCGCCGTTCCGGCCGCGACGTCCCATTGGCTCGTCGGCTCCGAGAGAGGCGACGACCATCAGGATCTCGGCCATTTCCGGGACTGGCTGCTGGCGGAGGCCGACCGTTTTGCAGCCGAACAGGGGGCGTGCTCCCCGCTTCCGTCCCCCGGCGGGGGCTGAACGTCCGGCCGGCGCACCGGGACGTGTCCTCTGGCCCGTGAATGCCGCTCACTGCCCGGAGACAGCTTCTCGTTTGCCGCCCCGATCTCCCGCTGCGACCGTCGCGTCGAAGGAGACGGCGGATGAGAACGATCTGGAGCAAGCGGGATTCGAGCGGACGCAGGACGCGCGCGGCACTCGTCGTGGCCGCGGCGGGGCTGGTTCTGAGCGGCGCGATGGGGATCCGGCAGACCTTCGGGCTGTTCCTCGGGCCTTTCTCTCTGGAGACCGGGATCGCGGTCGCGACGACCGCCCTCGCCGTCGCCTTGCACAACCTCGTCTGGGGCTTTGCACAGCCCTTCGCGGGTGCGGCGGCGGACCGCTACGGAGCCGCTCCGGTCATCATGTTCGGCGCCCTGGTCTACGCGGGCGGTCTCGCGCTGACCGCGCTCGTGCCGTCGGCGCCGATGCTCATGGTCGGGATGGGGTTGATGGTCGGGGTCGGAATCAGTTGTACGAGCTTCGGCGTCGTCCTGACCGCGGTCGGACGGGTCTCCGCCCCGGAGCGGCGTAGCGCTGCTCTGGGCCTCGCAAGTGCCGGCGGTTCGTTGGGCCAAGTCCTGCTCGTGCCATTCGCGCAGTCGATCAGCTCGGTCGGGGGCATCGGCGTGGCTCTCCTCTCCTTAGCCGGGATCATCGTTGCGGTTGCGCCGCTCGGCGTCTGGCTCGACCGCGGTTCGGGCGGCGGTGCCGGCGAGATGCGGTCGGCATCCGACACCCTGTTCGATGCGATTGAGCAGGCTTGGCGGAACCCGGGCTATCGGCTCCTCACGCTCGGCTTCTTCACCTGCGGCTTCCAGCTCGCCTTCATCGCAACACACCTTCCGGGATACCTGTCGCTCTGCCACATGCCGGTCGGGCTGAGCGCCACCGCCCTGGCCCTGATCGGCCTGTTCAACATGGTCGGCAGCTGGGGCTGCGGCTGGCTCGGCGGCCGCTTCCGGCCACAGCATGTCCTCGGCTGGCTCTACGTGGTCCGGGGCAGCGCGATCGGCCTCTTCGTCGTCACGCCGAAAACCGAGACTGTGGTTGTGGTGTTCGCCGCGATCATGGGCCTGACCTGGCTCGGCACGGTACCGCTGACCAGCGGGCTCGTGGCGCGGGTCTTCGGGGTCCGTCACCTCGGCACGCTGTTCGGTATCGTCTTCCTCAGTCACCAGGTCGGATCGTTCCTCGGGGCGTGGCTTGGAGGTGTGGTCCTGGATGTCGCCGGCTCCTATGATCCGGTCTGGATCGCTACCGCCCTCGCGGGCTTCGTTGCGGCGCTGCTCCACTTCCCGATCGACGACCGGCCGGTTCTCGTCCGCCCGCCCCTCGCGGAGCGGGCCTGATGAGCAGCGTTGTCGATACGTCCCGCCAAACCAACGATGCCCCGTCCGAGCCGGTGGCGATCACTTGCCGCGACGGCTACCAGCTGCACGGTCATCTCTGGTGCCACGAGGGCGAGCAAGGGCGCGGGCAACAGCCGATCCACGGCACGGTCATCGTCAACCCAGCGACGGGGGTGCTCAGGCGTTATTATCGCGCTTACGCGCAGTTCCTGGTCCATCAAGGCTTCGCGGTGCTGACCTACGATTACACCGATAGACAGATTATACGAGCTTCGACTTGGCGAAATATCATAATAGAAATATGAAACACTGGGGGAAAATTGCGGTCGCGTGAGGGATGAATTATATCGTGATGCATAATCAGAGACGTAGATATATTCGCTTAAACGCGCGGTGCAGACACACATTGGCCACATCAAAGGATAAAAACGAGCACGTTCGATTAGTCTGCCGAGTGTCTACTCCGAGTGGGCTGGTCTCGCTCGGCGCGCCACACACGCCAGGAGGGGGCATCCTGGAGGCATCACGATGCGAAGCTTGCTGGTGGCCGTCGGCACCTACGGTGACGTGCTCCCCATCCTGGCGCTCGGCGCCGAGTTGAAGCGGCGGGGGGGCCCCCCGGGCGCGGGGGCGCCCCCCCCCCACGCCGGGCAGCGCGGCCGTCGGATCCACGGCGAGCGTCCACAGGCTCGACCCGTTCTCCGGGTCGGAGAACAACGCGACGTGATCGACCCCGGTGACCGTGCCGAGCACGGTGCCGTCCTCGTCGCTGACCGCGACCAGGTAGTCGACCGACGGCTGCTCACGGTGGTTGTCCCACAACACATCCGTCGGCGCGGGCACCATCCCGCACCGCAGGTAGACGCGATTCATCTCGTCGGCGTCGGCGCGCTCGGCCAGGGTGCGCACCCGGAACCCGGTGGGCGTGGAGCCGCTGTCCTCAACCTCGGCGAACCGCAGGCGGTAGGTGTGGCTGGGGTCGATGAACAGTTCGGCCGGCGCCTTGGACACCAGCACGTGCGGCTCGCGCGCGTAGATACAGAT
>JAEWKL010000102.1 GCA_023386115.1 Pseudomonadota bacterium | reverse complement strand
CCACGAGGCCGTTCGCGCCGCCATGGATGCGGAGGCCGCGGCCTTCGACGCGGCGCTCCGCTCCCCCGAGGCGCAAGCCGCGTTCCAGCGCTTCCTGTCTCGCGGCGCCCGGTGAGGCCCGCCGGCGTCCCGGACCTCTCGGGGAAGATCTGCCTCGTCGCCGGCGCCTCGCGCGGGGTCGGGCGCGGCATCGCGAGGGCCCTCGGCGAAGCCGGTGCCACGGTGGTGGTCACCGCCCGCTCCAGCGAGACCGGCCCGCGCACCGACCAGCGCGCGGAAGCGCTGGAGGACACCGCCCGGGAGGTCGACCTCGCGGGCGGACGCGGCCACCATTACCTCTGCGACCACACCCGCGAGCCCGAGGTGGACGCGATGGTGCGCTGGGTGCTGCGCCGCTTCGGCCGCATCGACGTCGCGGTGTCGAGCGTCTGGGGCGGCAACGAGGGCTATGACGGCGTGCGCTATCCCGACGGCGCCAGCTGGGGCAGCGCCTTCTGGCGCCGTGGTCTCGCGCCCTTGCGCCACACTCTCGAGACCGGGCCGCTCGCCGGCCTTATCCTCGCCCGGGCGGTGGCGCCCGCCATGGTCTCGGCGAAGGGCGGTCTCCTGGCACTGGTCTCGTTCGGCACGGAGGCCTATCTCGGCGACCTGTTCTACGACCTCGCCAAGGCCGCCACCAACCGCCTCGCCCTCGCCATGGCGGAGGAACTGGCGCCTTACGGCGTGACGGCCCTGGCGCTGGCGCCGGGCCTGGTGCGGACCGAGCGGGTGGTGGAGGCGGGGATGGCCGAAGCGGCGGGGGAAAGCCCGCTCTATGCCGGGCGGGCGCTGGCGGCGCTGGCGGGGGATCCCGAGGTCGGGGCCTTCGCCGGCCGGGTGCTGCATGTCGGCGACTTGGCACGATCTTACGGCTTCACCGACGAGGATGGCGGCCAGCCGGGGCGCTACCGGCCCGAGGGCGCTTAATACCAACGGCCTAAGATGCTGGCGCATCGATTCGATCCCAGGCAGGCCCGGGATCGACGAGGCCGTTGATCCATCTCGAATTGTCGACGCTAAGCCAGAGGTTTGGCGACAATTCGAGAACGGAACCAAAGGTCGTTTTCAACGACCGTTGGTATAATACGACCCGCCCGCCACCCCCGCCGTCACCAAAGCGACGCCCGAACTCGTCCCGAGCCGCGTCGCCCCGGCGGCGATCAGGGCGCGGGCGGCCTCCAGGCTGCGCACGCCGCCGGAGGCCTTGACGCCGACGGCGTCGCCCACGGTCGCGCGCATCAGGGCGACATCCGCCACGGTGGCGCCGCCGGTCGAGAAGCCGGTCGAGGTCTTGACGAAATCGGCGCCGGCCTCGACCGCCAGGGTGCAGGCGAGGCGCATCTCGGCGGCGTCGAGGAGGCAGGTCTCGATGATGACCTTCAGCACCTGCTCCCGGCAGGCGGCCCGGACCGCCGCGATGTCGGCTCGGACGACAGCATGGTCGCCGTCCTTCAGGGCGCCGAGCGCGATCACCATGTCGATCTCGGCGGCGCCGCATCGCACGGCGCCCGCGGCCTCCGCCGCCTTGTCCTCCGGCGGCACCGCCCCGAGGGGGAAGCCGGCGACGGAGCACGGCGCGACGTCGCTGCCGGCCAGGATGTCGGCGACGCGTCCGACATGGACCGGGTTGACGCAGACCGCCGCGAAACGATGCGCCAATGCCTCCTCGCACAGGCGCCGCACCTCCGCCGAGGTCGCGTCGGACCGCAGGAGCGTGTGGTCGATGAGGCGGGCGAGGGCGGACGCGTCCAAGGGAATCGTCTCCGACGGCGGCTCGGACCCGAATGCCCGTCACCGCGATGGCAGGATTCGATCCCGGCGGCCGGACCGTCAAGCGACCCGACTCAGCGTCCGCCGGGTGTCAGCGTCCGCTGGCTTGGCGGATCGCCGCGACCGTCTTCTCGACGAAAGCGACGCCCGGCTCGGTGAAGGTGATCTCGTCGTCGCTCAAGGTGGCGAGGCCGCGCGTCTCGACCTCGGCCGCGCCCTCCGGGTCCGCGTGGTGGCCGCTGCCGTCCCGGCGCACCACGGACGCGATCGGCTGGCCGCTGATCAAGTGGTGGTAGGCCGCGAAGGCGAAGATCGACAGGGCGCGGTCGGAGAGGGCGTTGGAGTCGGCAGCCATCGGGATCGGACCTCGGGGGGTGAGCGGGCGCCGCGGGATGCGGGCGTGGTCCCGGCCCAACGCCCTGGATCACGAAAGGTGCGGCGCCCCCAAATGACGCAGGCCGGCGCGCCTGCCCGATCCCCTTCGCCTCACCGCAGCCGGGCCGGGAGCGGCATCGACGAGGTCTTCTCGTCGTAGAGAACGGCGTATCCGCCCGGTTCCAGGTCGAACAGGGCGTAGTCGATCCCCTTGATGGTCTCGGTCCGGAAATGCACCCGCTGGCCGCCGCGGGTGATCGCCGCGAGGCGGTGGGACAGGGCCGAGACCGGCAGCATCCCGGTCACCCGCTCCGGCCCGTCGGCGAGATCCACCCGGAAGGTCAGGTCGTGCCCGTTCCAGGCCAGGGCCTCGAACCGGATCGCCTCCCGGCGGTCGAGCCAGCGCAGCATCTGGGCCGCCGAGATCATCGCGACGCCGCGCTCGCGGGCGGCCGTGACCAGATGGTCGAAATAGCCGTCGGTGTAGTCGTAATGGGTGCCGAAGGCGCCGAAGAACTGCTCGGGGCCGAGCGCCCGGTCGAGCATCGTGGCGATGCCGGTGCGCTGGTCGACTCCGTTCTCGTTCACCAGGTGGCTGGCGGCCTGGTAGATGTCGAGGACCCGCCCGTCGAGGTCGGCGAAGCGCATCGGGAAGCCGGAGCCATTCATGAAGCCCGGCTTCCGGCGGATCCACGAGCCGGGCCAGTAATAGTAGCCGAGGTCGAGGCGGATGCCCGCCGCCCGCTCGATCTTGGCGGTGTCGGCCCAGCCGTTCCAGGTGACACAGTGCAGGCGGTGGGTCTCCTGCGCCGGGAGGCCGAGCTGCCGCCCGATGCCGCCGACCTGCCGGCTCAGGGCCAGTCCCAGGGTGGCGGCATCGACGTCGCGGCAGCCGGTATCGGCATGGATCCCCGTCTCGAAGCCGAGCGCCGCATAGGCCTGCGCCTGGTCCGGCGCGAGACGCGTCGCCGGCGTGACGTAGGAGGTCGCCCGCGCGCAGTCCCAGGCCTCCGGCCGGCAATCGAACGGGCTCTCGGCGACGAGGCGCTTGTAGGCATCCAGGGTGCCGCGGCGGGTGGCGTGGTCGTCGCCGGCCATGATGAGGGCGGCGCGACGCTCGTCGGGCAGGTACCAGACCCGCGGCAGCGGCAGGCGCTCGGCGCTCATCGTGACGATCAGGTTGGCCAAGAGCCGCTGCTGCTCGTCGGCCTGCGGGATCGCCACCCGCGAGAGGTCGAGGTAGTCGGGAAAGAACAGGTCGTTCGGCCGCCGGGGCGGCAGCCCGTCCCGCTCTTGGCCCGCGAAAGCCGGATTGCCCTGGCGCAGACGCACCACCGAGGTGGCGAGATCGAAGGCCAAGGCGGCCGCCTGGCCCTGGCCGGCCCGGTGCAGCGAGACCGCCGGCCAGGGCAGGGACTCGCTCCCGGTCGAGAGGCGGGCAAGGATCGTGGCGTCCTCCGCGTCGTAGCGGGTCGCCGGCCCGTGGAACTGCATCGCCTGCCGGGCGATGCCGCGGGAGGCCGGCGCGTGCGCGTCGACCTGGAGGTAGCGCTCGCTGATCGTGTCTCCGGCCGGGGCGAGGCCGAACAGCGGCAGCCACGCGCCCTCCGGCCGGATCGCGATCAGGTTGCCGCCGTCCTGCACCCAGCCGGAGAGCCGCGCGGCCAGGGCCTCGTCCGGGGACTCGGTCATCAGCACCAGGGCGGCCCGGGCGAGGCGCTCCGGCGTGAGGTCCTGCGTCGCGACCACTGAGAACAGGTTCAGCCCCTCGGCCCGCAGGATCTCGGCGTAGTAGGGCCCGAAGGGATTCTTCGGCCCGACCGCGACCAGGACCGGCGCCCCTTGCATCGCGGCGAGATCGGGCGCGGACGCCACGGTGAAGCGCCCCTCCGCCGGCTCGGCCAAGGACAGCCCGAGGGTGCTCTCCGGCCGGCTCCCGACCCCGACCGCGATCCGGTACGCCGCGCCCGGCCGCAACGGCGCCTGCGGGACCAGCCGGGCGGAGCGCTGGGCCGCATCGTAGGTGATCGCGACCGGCACCGGCGCGCCGCTCTCCTCGCGTAAGGCGATCGTCGCCGGCCCGATCGTCTCCGGCACCATCGCGTGGGAGAAGCCGATTGCAATCGGAAGACCAGGATATACTTCCGTGGCGCCATCGACCGGCATCAACGCCAGCACACGCGGAGACATATGCCCAAACAAGAGGCGTCCCGAGGCCGCTATCATCATACACAAGACTACTGAACCCAGCAGGCGCATGACGACCAATCGCATCACATCTCTCGCCGAACATCGAATGTTGGGATAACGGATGCTTAGCAGGCCGATCGACGGGAGGACAGCCGAGACGACGGCGGCGTGCGCATCCCTTGGTCGAGGGGCGAAAGGGCCAGCTACCGCTTTGGTGGAGGGGGGATCGGCCGGCGCGCGACGGAGACGACACCACGCGGGCGCAAGGCCCGCTCATGCATCAAAATTGCGCCTTTTACGAAAGATCCGGCCGGTGGCGCTCCCAAGGGGACTCGAACCCCTGTTTTCGCCGTGAGAGGGCGACGTCCTAGACCGCTAGACGATGGGAGCTGGCCCGGCGGGATGGCGGCGGTATAGCGACGGTCCGGCCCGGGCGCAAGCCTCTTCGTCGGCAATCCGGTCGGCCCTCTCGGGCCGGCGAGCGCGTGATGCCGGCCCGGGGGCCGATGGGCGCAGGCCCGACGCGCGGGCGGCCGTTTCGTTAAGCTTTCCGGGTTATGAATGCCCCGACATCAGCAGATCTCGCAGAGGCGGTTGCCGGTTTTGCGACAAAAATCTGCGTCGAAACAACAACCTAAGCGGACGACGCGTGGGCCCGCCAACGCAAGTCTGCTCAGGATCGCGGAACGCTGGCGCCGCACATTCCCATCCCGACATCGCCATCTCGACATCGCCATGCCGATCCTCACGCCGTTTCGCTGCTCGCGCCGCGCCGTCCTGACCGCCGGCACGCTCCTGGGCTTCGGGATCCTGACGCTGCAGCATTCCTGGCCGGCGCCCCTGGTCCGGCGGATCGCGATGGCGGACATGACCTGGGTCGAGGTGCGGCAGGCCCTCGATCAGGGCTACACGACCGCGCTCGTTCCCAGCGGCGGCCTGGAGCAGAACGGCCCCTATCTCGCCATCGCCAAGCACGACAGCCTCGTCGCCTGGACGGCACAGCGCATCGCCGAAGGCCTGGGCCACACGCTCATCGCCCCGGTCGTCTCCTACGTTCCGCAGGGAGACTTCGATCCGCCGACCGGCAACCTCGTCTTCCCGGGCACGCTCGGCGTCTCCGAGGAGGCCTATGCGGGGACGCTGGAGGGCATCGCCCGCAGCCTGAAGGCGCATGGCTTCCGCACCATCCTGTTCATCGCCGATCACGGCGGGGCCTTGGCGCCCCAGCAGCAGGTCGCGGCGCGCCTCGACCGCGACTGGGCCCGACAGGGCGTGCGGGTGCTGAGCGTCGACGACTACTACGTCGCGGGCGACCGGGCGCAAGCGCTCTGGCTGGAGGCGCAGGGCGAGACGCCGGCAACCATCGGGGGCCATGCGGGGCTCGCCGACCACGCCTCGCTCATGGCGGCGGCGCCCGAGCGCGTCGATTTCGCCCGGCCGACGCCGCCCCTCCTCGCCCGGCTCGGGCTCGCCAGCGACGGCAGCAGCGGCGATCCCCGCCGCGCCACGGCGGAGCGTGGGCGGGCGCTCCTCACCCTCCAGGTCGAGGCGGCCCTGGCGCAGATCCGCCGGTTCATGACCACCAAACAAGGCACGGCCACCAAGCAAGGATCGTGACGATGCCGACCGTTCCGACGCCGCCCTCGCTCTGGGGCGTGATCCAGGCTCTCGGCCAGAGCACGGTCAGCGTGTGGCTGCTGCTGACGATCCTGGGCCTTCTGTTCACGATCGTCAGCTGGATCGCCCGGCCCTGCAATCCCGGCCGGCCCTGGTGGCGCAAGTCGGACGTCGTCACGGACGTCTGCTACTGGTTCGTGATCCCGGTCGTCTCCGGCTACGCGCGGATCTGGCTCCTGGTCATCGGCCTGTTCGTGCTCAACGGGATTCCGGCGGCCCTCGGGCTTCCGAGCCTGTTCGGGGAAGGACTCGGCCCGCTCGCGGGCCTGCCCTTCTGGGCGCAGGCGCCGCTCTACCTGCTCCTCTCCGATCTCGTGATGTACGCGACGCATCGGCTGTTCCACACGATGCGGCTGTGGCGCTTCCACGCCATCCACCACTCCTCCGAGGAGGTCGAGTGGACCTCGGCCGCCCGCTTCCACCCGGTCGACGCGATCTTCCACGGCGCCCTCTCGGACGTCGTGCCGCTCCTGCTCGGCATCTCCCCGGACGTGCTGATCGCCCTCGTCCCGTTCAATGTCGGCGTCTCGGCGCTCGCCCACGCCAACCTCGACTGGACCTTCGGCCCGTTCCGCTACCTGCTGGTGAGCCCCGTCTTCCATCGCTGGCACCACACCAGGCCGGACGAGGGCGGCAACAGCAACTTCGCGGGCTGCTTCCCGATGATCGACCTGATCTTCGGCACCTTCTACATGCCGAAAGGGGTGCTGCCGCAGGATTTCGGCAACGGCGACCCGGCTTTTCCGCGCGGCTTCGGCGACCAGCTGGTCCATCCGTTCCGGTCGCAGGACAGGCCGGCCGGGCTGGAGCCGGGGCCGTCTTCGTGAACCTTGAATCCCGGGTCCCGGCCCGGACAGGGGAGAGTGAGCCGACAAAAAAGGCGCTCGCCCCCGTCCTGCATGCATCCGACGCAAGAAGGCCCGGGAGAGTGCCGCGCGAGCGCCGCACCCTCCCGGGCCTCGTCTCCTTCCGCGATGGCGGAAGAACCTACTCGGCCGCCTCGATCCGCGGGTGTTCGTGCTGCCGGCGCTCGCGCTTGACGAGGTCGGCGGTCAGGAAGGCCACTTCGAGCGCCTGCTCGGCGTTGAGGCGCGGGTCGCAATAGGTGTGGTAACGGTCGTGCAGGTCGTCCGCCGACAGCGCCCGGGCGCCGCCGGTGCACTCGGTGACGTTCTTGCCCGTCATCTCGAGGTGGATGCCGCCGGCATGCGTCCCCTCCGCCTGGTGGATGTCGAAGAAGCCCTGGATCTCCTTCATCACCCGCTCGAACGGCCGGGTCTTGTAGCCGCTCGCCGTCACGGTGTTGCCGTGCATCGGGTCGCAGGACCATACGACCTTGCGGCCCGCGCGCTCCACCGCCCGGAGCAGGCCGGGAAGGTGGTCGCCGACCTTGTCGGCGCCGAAGCGGCAGATCAGGGTCAGGCGGCCGGCTTCATTCGTCGGGTTGAGCAGGTCCACGAGCCGGATCAGGTCGTCGGCCTTCAGCGACGGGCCGCATTTGAGGCCGATCGGGTTCTTGATGCCCCGGGCGAACTCGATATGGGCGTGGTCGGCCTGGCGGGTGCGGGCGCCGATCCACAGCATGTGGCCCGACGTGGCGTACCAGTCGCCGGTGGTCGAATCGACCCGGGTCAGGGCCTCCTCGTAGCCGAGCAGCAGCGCCTCGTGGCTGGTGTAGAAATCGGTCTGGCGCACCTCCTGGTGCGTCTCCGGGTTGATGCCGATCGCCCGCATGAAGTCGAGGGTCTCGGTCATGCGCTGCGCCAGGTCGGCATAGGCCGAGGACTGGGGCGAGTCCTTGACGAAGCCGAGCATCCAGCGATGCGCGTTCTCGAGGTTGGCATAGCCGCCGGTGGCGAAGGCGCGCAGCAGGTTCAGCGTCGCGGCCGACTGACGGTAGGCCTCGGCCTGTCGGCGCGGATCGGGGATCCGCTCCTCGGCCGAGAAGCCGATCCCGTTGACGATGTCGCCGCGGTAGCTCGGCAGGGAGACGCCGTCGACCGTCTCGGTCGGCGAGGAGCGCGGCTTGGCGAACTGCCCGGCGATGCGGCCGACCTTCACCACCGGGGATCCGCCCGCGAAGGTGAGCACCAGCGCCATCTGCAGGAAGACGCGGAAGAAGTCGCGGATGTTGTCGGCGGAATGCTCGTCGAAGCTCTCGGCGCAGTCGCCGCCCTGGAGCAGGAAGGCCTCGCCCGCCGCGACCTTGGCGAGGCCCTGCTTCAGCTTGCGCGCCTCACCTGCAAAAACCAGCGGAGGAAAGCTCGCGAGCTGCCGCTCCACTGCCTCGAGGGAAGCGGAATCCGGATAATCCGGGACCTGCTGAATCGGCAGCCGCCGCCAGCTCGTGGGGGTCCAACGCTCGCTCATCGTCCTCTCCTCGCGCACCTCTTCGATAACCGGTCAGGTCGGTCGCGGAAGCCGGGCTTATAGGGGGGTTTGCCCCGCTACGCGAGGGGTCTTGCGCAGGGGTGATGCCCGCGAGGGGCGGGCGCGACGCGTCGGCATCCGCCCCGCGGTCCGGCTCGTGCGGACCGGCATCCGGCATAGGCCCTCGGCACTGGACCTCTCCATCAGTGCATGACAGTATTCGCCCCAGATCGGTGCTGCCATGATTGATGCTTGTCAAAGCATAAGCTCCACCGCGTTGCTGCGGTTTGTTCGCTCATCGATCGCGCGAGGCGGGCGGCGATGAGGCGGAGCATGCGACGGGCGGAGCCGGCGGGCGACCCGCTCCTCCCTCCCGAGGTCCGAGCCATGGAGCGCCACCTCGCCGCCATCCTGGTCGCCGACGTGGTCGGCTACACCCGGCTCAGCGAGATCGCCGAGGAGGAGACCCACCGCCGCCTGAAGACGCTGCGCGCCGGGATCATCGACCCGCTGATCACGGAGCGCGGCGGCCGGATCGTCAAGAATACCGGCGACGGCTTCATCGCCACCTTCCCGGAGGCCGGTCCGGCGGCGGATTGCGCCCTCGCCCTGCAGCGCCGCATCGCCGAGGCGACGGAGGGGGAGCCGGCGGAGGCGCGCCTGACGTTCCGGATGGGCGTCAACCTCGCGGAGATCATCGTCGAGGACGGCGACGTCTTCGGCGACGGCGTCAACGTGGCGGCCCGGCTGCAGGCCTATGCCGAGGCCGGCGACGTAATCGTCTCGGAGGCGGTGTTCGCCCGGGCGAGCGCGGCGGCGCGGGCGCGGGCGACCGATCTCGGGCCGTTGCCCTTGCGCAATCACGCCCGGCCGATCCGGGTCTTCGCCCTGCGCAGCGGGACGGGCTTGGGGTCGCGCGCCGGCGAATGCCTGCCGGGCATCGAGGCGCGGGCCTCGATCGCGGTGCTGCCGTTCCGGGCCTGCGCGCCGGACCGGCTCGCCCTCGCCGACGGCTTCACCGACTGGATCGTCCGGACGCTGTCGTCCCTGCGCGCCCTGTTCGTGATCTCCCGCGGCTCGACCCTGGCCTATCGCCGCGCGCGCACCGATCCGGCGGCGTTCGGCCGTCGCCTCGGCGTGCGCTACGTCATGGACGGGACGATCCAGCACCACGGCGACAGCTTGCGGGTCTGCACTGTGCTGATCGAGTGCGGCACCGGGGCGGTGGTCAGCGCCGACCATCACGAGGGTCTCGTCGGCCAGGTCTTCGCCCTGCAGGACGCCATCGCCCTCAAGCTGATCCGCAACCTCGCGCCGCATGTGCGCGAGCGCGAATTGCAGCGGGCCCTGCGCAAGCACCCGGCGAGCCTGACGAGCTACGACCTGCTGCTCCAGGCGCTGGACCAGCTGCACCGGATGGACGCCGAGAGCTTCGCCCGGGCCGGCGGCCTCCTGCAGCAGGCGATCGCCCTCGACCCGTCCTATGCGCCGCCCTTCGCCTACGCGGCCTGGTGGCACGTCTTCCGCGTCGGCGAGATGGGCTCGCCCGATCCGGACGGCGACGCTCGCGCGGCGGCGGACCGGGCTCGCGCGGCGATCGAGCGGGACGGCAACGACCCCCTGGCGCTCGCGATCTACGGCCACGTCCAGGCCTATCTGCTGCGCGATGAACGCACGGCGCGGCTCTTCCTCGACCGGGCGATCGAGGCGGGGCCGAGCCTCGCCATCGCCTGGACGATGAGCAGCGCCGCCCACGGCTTTGCCGGCCATGGCAGGCGGGCGGTGGAGCACGGTGAGATAGGCCAGCGCCTGGCGCCGAGCGACCCCTACACGTTCTGGCACGAGGGCCTGCTCGCCCAGGCTCACTACGTCGCGGGCGATTACGACGCGGCTCTGGCGTGGAGCCTGAGCGCGGTGGCGCGCAACCGCGCCATCCGCTTCACCCTGCGCACCCTCGCGGCGAGCCTGGCGGCGTCCGGTCGCCTGGCCGAGGCGTCCGAAGCCGCGGCGGAGGTGATGCGCCTCCAGCCGAGCTTCCGGCTCGGCGCCTACGCGCCGCGCTGCCCCTTCGCCGATCCGGTCCGGGCGCGCTGGATCGGGCACCTGCGGGCGGCGGGGATGCCGGACTGAGCGGAGGCTCAGCGCTCCTCGCGGCGCCGGCCGGCAAGGAGGCCGCGGGCGCGCATCATCGTCGCGCCAGTCGAACGGGGGAAGCGGGTCGGGGAGGGGAGCGATGACCGGCAATACGGGCAACACGGGCAATACCGGGAACACCGGCAATACGGGCAATGCCGGCCTCAACGGCGATGCCGGCGGCTGGTTCGTGCCGGACCGGCCGGACTTCCCGTTCTCCCTCGAGGTGACGCAGGAGGGGGCCGAGATCGGGAGCTTGCGCCGGCCGGTCTACATCCGCGACGAGACCCCGCCGGGCGCCGCCCGCAGGCGGATCGCCTTCCGCAGCCTGGACGCCCCGACCGGCCGCTCGCTCGCCTTCGAGGACCGCGCCTGGGCCGGGCGCTGGTACGCCTACCGAGTGCTGCGGGACTTCGCCGCGACGGGCTGGGACACGGACGCCCTCCACGACGCGATGGCGCAGATCCTGCTCGACCTGCGCGACCAGACGGACGGCAGGAGCGGCCAGACGATCGAGCTCGACACGCTCCTGGTGCTGGCCAGGGACGAGCGGGCCTCGGCGCTGGGCGAGATCCTGGTCCAGGACGTCGAGTTCATCACCGCCTTCATGGAGGCCCTGTCGATGAATCCGGCCTCGCATCCCCGCACCTACCGGGTGCTGCACATCGCGAGCCTCGTCGGCTCCTTCGCGGCCCTGCGCTTCAAGGAGGATTTCGACCGGCCGCGGCCCTCCTTCCTCTGCCCGGCGCTGCTGCCGCCGGTGCCGGTGCCGGGGCATTCGTCCTTCCCGAGCGGCCACGCCACTCAGGCGCGCCTGATGGCCCGGTGCGTGGCCGCCGCACTTCGTCTCGCCGGCCTGCCCCATGCCGAGCGCCGCCCGGTCAACGAGACCCTGAAGGCCCTCGCCCAGCGCATCGCCCGCAACCGCGAGATCGCCGGGCTGCACTATCCGAGCGATTCGATCGCCGGTCGCCGGCTCGCCGACGCGGTTTTCGGAGTTCTGTCGGCCCATGACGGCGATGGCCTGAGCCGCGGGGATTACGCCCTGCCGCGCTTCGGCGATGCCGTGATCGCGGCCGCCCGGGAACTCAACCCCGATCCGGCCCTGCCCACGGGCACGGTGTGACGGGAGGGCGGCGATGCTCCAGACATCCGAGAGGCCCCGGGAACCCGGCGGCGGTGCCGGCGGTCCCGCCCCGCACTCCGCCCTCCGGGCACTCCCCCTGCCGCCGGCCGATCTCGACCTGGCGCAGGCCGATCCGGATCTCCTCAGCCGCCACGGCCTGCCGGTGCCGCGGCCCGAGGA
>JAEWKL010000098.1 GCA_023386115.1 Pseudomonadota bacterium | reverse complement strand
CTCATGCGGTGCCGCGGGTAGACAACACCGCCGCGGTGCCGCCGAAATGAGGATCGCCCGCCGCGGCTGCCCTAAGACCCGACGCGGTCGGACATGGAGCGGGATCTGGCCTCGTCGGCGAGGCGCTCCGGGGCCGGCCGCACCCGGCCGGGACGCGAGCGCAGGAATGCGAGGCCAACCCCCGCGAGCGCCGCGAGCGCACTGCTGCCGAGCGACGCGCCCAGCAGTGCGACAGCCCAGCCGTGCGGCAGGGCGATCACGAACAACGCGATGGCGCTCACCGCAGCGACGAGCCAGATGATGATCACGAAGGTCCCCGCCTCATCCATTGCCGTCTCGGCGCCGCAACCGGATCACAGGGCACGACGCGCTCCGCGCACCCCTCCCGTTCGCCCCGGCTGGCTTACGCGCACCGTGACGAAGAACAGAACCGGCCAGCATCCACTGCTTGCCAGGTCCGAAAATAGGACGCCGAATCATAATAACCCGTCGATTTGCAATCGATAAACAGAAAAATCTTCCCGGTCAACAGGTTCTGCTGCGCAGCTTGGGTCGCGGGTACGTTGAATTTTAGGAAAAATGCCATGAATGATAAGAAAATCGCGAAACGTTGCATGGAAATCACAACCGGCCGGCGCGATGAACCGGTGCGGGCGAAGGTCGATCAAACCGACGCGTCCGCGGGAACCCTGTCCGCAATATCCTCGTCAGGCAGGAGAATGCCGATGCGCGTCGTACGGTCGTTCCTCATTGCCATCGCGGTCGGCGGCCTGATCGGCTCGAACGCGGCGCGGGCACAGGACTATCTGCTGGCGCCGGGCGACACCGTCGAGGTGTCCGTCATCGGCATGCCGGACATGCGCCAACGCGCGCAGGTCGATCTCGACGGCAACGTCTCGGTACCCTTGGTCGGCCCTGTGAGGGCCGCCGGGACCTCCCTCGCCGCCCTGCGCGCGAGGTTGCAGGACCTGATCGGGCGCAAGTCGCTCAAGCGGCGCTTCGAGGACGGGCGCGATGTCCCCACCGTGATCGAACCCGACGAGCTGACGGTCTCGATCGTTGAGTACCGACCCGTCTACGTCAACGGCGACGTCTCGAAGCCCGGCGCGGTGACCTACCAGCCGAACATCACGGCGCGGCAGGCCGTGGCGCTCGCGGGCGGCTACGACGTGATGCGCTTCCGCATCAACAACCCGTTCATCCAGGCCGCGGACCTTGAAGGCGAGTACCGTACCCTCGCGGCGGAGCACGCGCAGCAGCAGGCCAAGGTGTCGCGCCTGCGGGCGGAGCTGAGCGGGGCCAACGCGGTACAGTTCGACGGGACGACGCCGGCCGAGGCGGCGCTCGTCCGGACTGTGCGGGGCCTCGAAGCCGACCAGTTCAAGACGCGCGCGGTGGACCTCGCCGGTGACCGCGCCTCTCTTCTGACCCTGATCCAGTTCGGCGACACCGAGCTCAAGTCCCTCACCGAGCAGCGCGAGAAGGAATCTGAGGGCGCTAAGCTCGACGCCTCCGACCTCGAGCGACTCTCGGGTCTATACGAGCGCGGCAACCTGCCCTCGAACCGCCTCACCGAAACGAGGCGGGTCCTGCTCCTGTCCTCAACCCGCCTGCTGCAGACGAACGTGCAATTGGAGCGAGTGCGCCGCGACCGAGAGCTCGACACCCGCAAGCTGCAGCGCCTCGACAACGACCGCCGCCTGGAGGTATCCAAGCTGCTTCAGGAGGCCGAGGTCAAGCTTGCCGGCACGGCGGCTAAGATCCAGGCGGTGAGCGAGAAGCTCCTCTACACCTCGACGGTGCGCTCGCAACTTGTCCGCGGCACGGGCGGCCATCCGGACCTCAAGGTGATCCGCCGCAACTTGGATGGCATCGCGCACACGATTCCCGCCGCCGAGGACACCGCGCTCGCCCCCGGCGACGTGGTGGAGGTGTCGCTGCTCGCCGACCTCACCCCAGCTGGCGGGCCGCCGGCTTACTCGGCCGACACCCCGGCAGGCGTGCCTCGGCCCGCGCGGCCGTGAGGTGCTCAGCATCATTCGCCGAAGTGGTCGGCAGTTCGGCGAATGATCCAAGACCAACAGCCGGGTCATAGTCAATTGCTGCTCGTGTCGCCGATGACACTGAGGCTGACGACGCTACCGCCCAGAGATGCATCCGGCCGCACCTCGACGGACCTAAACTACCGGCTAAGGGTAGCGGCTGGGCGTTCTGGGCTATGGTGGGGCTAACGAGGAGGATGGCCCCCAGGAGCGAGAACAGGGGGTGGGTTCATCGACAGAAATTATGACAGCCGCCGGTTCGTTCCGGCTGCGGGATGGGTCGCTTCAGGCAACCGCCACCCTGAGTTGGGCGCAGCGTGCAGCCCGGATTGTCGCCTCAGAGCGCAGCAGCGGCTTAACGGACCGCTCCCTGCCACGGCGTCTGCGATGAGCGTCTTTGAATGTCCATAAATAGGCCGACTGCTTCAGTCCGAGTTAGCAACGTCCGCCGACGCGCTTGACGCTTGGGCATGGGGTTACGTCGGGTGTCAGAGAACCGTGTCAGGAAACCAAATGTCCGAACTCTCCCGCAACCGGACATTCTTCACACAGACCGCGAGGGGCTGCTTAGGGTCACTTTTTACCTTTCGCACGCGACGCAGCCGTTGGCGTAGGTATGCCTGTGTCCCATGAAGCCGCAGTTCGGCTCTGCCGGGGGATGAAGAAACGGAGCCGCCCCCAGATTGTCCGCTTTAAGTATCTGACATTGCGATGTTATTTGAGGCGACAAGAAAGGGCCGCGGACTGCGCTTCTTCAGCCAGTTCGGCGCATGTCAAGAGACCGAGGGGTGAGGACCAAGGGTCACCTTCTCATGTCCCCGTTCGGGCCTCCCGAGCAGGTGGCGATTGCCGTGTCCAATTGTTCGGGGAGGGGCCGGGGAGGGCGATGAAGCCGTGGCCCAAGGCCTCAGGTAGGGTCACACCGTAATCCTCCCGGCAGCTTGGGCCGTAGCGGCGTAGGCGGAGAGCGGGCAGTCGGCTTGGAAGTGTAGGTCCTGCTCGACGGGCAGACGAAGGCGGCCCCGAAAGGCCGCGAGTTCGAGGAGGCAGACGTACCCCAGCTCGGGGGAACCGAGACCGAGATCGCAGAGGCCGAAGGCCAGGGTAGGCTCAGCTGGGTCGAGTTCGGTCAGGAGCCAGGTACCGGGGCCATCCGGCATGAAGAGCTTCACGACCGGGAAGGGGTCAGTTTCCTCGCCTCGGGCGGTACGGCGGCCGTTGGCGAGAAGCTGCTGACGAAGAGCGGCGGTGAGAAGGGCAGGCATCAACGCGCGCTCCCGGCAGCGGCGGAGACAGGCGTCGATGTGGCCGGCTTCTTCTTGGTGGGACGGACGGGTTTGCGCGGCCGCGGTGTAGGCGAGGGCATCGGTGCAGGAGTAGGCGACGAAGTGGGGGAGGGCCGTCTGGTCCGACGGGTTGATGTCGCCGAGACTGTAGGAGGCTTCGCCGGCACGGCGGTGTCGGCGGCAGGCGAGAGGGGAGGCGGCAAGGCACACAGGGGGCCGGCAGCCGGTGGCGGCTCGTCGCCATGAAGGGCGAGGCGGGCGACCCGGGCGTGATCGCAGTACCGGGCCCAGAGCTGGCGGGCCAGATCAGGAGCGCCGGCCTCGGCAGTTGCAGCAATGACTGCTTCCAGCGTGAGATTGACGAAGCCGACCGCGCCATCGTTACTCGTGCCCGCAGGATCGACGAGTTCAGCCCGGTAGTGGGCCGCGACGGCCTGGGCCCGACGGTTGAGTTGGGGCGCGATGAGGACGAAGCAGCCCCGCGAGGCCAGCCCGTGGCGCAGCATGAGATCCGTGAGAACGTGCTCCCGCCGCAGCTGCTCGAAACCGGGGCGGGTGAGGAGGGTGCAGGCGGCGTCGCGGTAGAGACCGCTGGCCTGCGCTGCTTCGACGTAGCGCGCCCGCGGCGTGGCAGCCGGACCCGAGAGCCCCTCGACGAACTTCAGCTCGATGGTGACGATGGCAGCTTCACCATCGGGGGTGATGGCTTCGATAAGGGCGTCGAGCGCAGTGCCGTCGCCGAAATAGGCGCCATCGAACCGGCCCGGGCTGTGCTCGAAGCGGAGAGCGGTGACGTCCTGGATGAAGCCCGGCAGGAGGCGGCGCCAGACCCGCGAGGCGAGGTCGAGGTCTGTAGCCAGCGGGGCGAGCAGGTTGAGGGTCAGCGCCTGGGAGGAGAGGAGGTTGGCCCAGAGCCGGTCCTCATTCCACAACGCGCCGGGCTCACGAAAGAGCAGCGCCTGTCGGGCGTGTTCGCGGATCGCGGGGTTGAGGAAGGTAGCTCCGGTCTGCGCAGCCTCGCGATGAAGCAGCCAATTGGCGGGACCACGGCGCGGCTGGCGCAAGGTGGCGGTCCTCGCAGCCGACGTTGGGGGTAGCTGCTGGTCTTGCCGCCAGAGGTGGGCGAGCAGGCGCGCGGAGGCGGCGAAGCGGCTGTCGTTGGCGACGAAGGTGTGGTGCTGTCGGCGAATGGCCTCGCTGAGGAAGGGAGCGTAGGCGAGGGGTTGGATGAAGGCAGGATCGACGGGGAGGGGAGTGATGTAGTTCATGGAGCTGACCTCGAGATGGAGGGATCAGCCAGATATTCACTTCAAGAGAGCAGAACTTGCGGGGAGCGGAGAGGGAGAGGCTGGCTGGCTTGCAGGGCTGCTCCCTCGGTAGAGGCCTGGCAAGGTAGCCTACTCTGGTGCTGTAGAGCGTATGTGCTGGATAGGGGGCATCGCAGCATCACTTACCTCTCTCGGCACTCACCTCCCTGGTCACTCTCTCTTCCCCAGGGCTATATAATATTCATTTCCGCACGTTCTGCGCATCCGCATATGGCCATATACTCCTGGCGTTGCGCATTGCCATTGCAAGTGAGGTGCCGGTTCGAAGCGGAGCAGTCATGGTTTTTGCTCAAGCGCGGACGTGCCGAAAAGCCGGAGCTGACCGAGCCTGTGTGAAAACTCAGGCGCGCCCCAAATTTGTAGAACAATCTTCTGCGCTGCCGCCATCCAGGGATCCTGGGTGGCGGCCGAGTGCCGTCGGGATGCCGATGCGCCCGCTGCCCAGAATGGACGAGGGGGAGATCCTTCTACGGCCTCTGCGTTTTCACACAGCCTCGCCCCAAAGCGGCCCCTCGCAGGACTTCTCTGGAGTGTCCAGTTCCACCGGGCTTCCGGAGTTTCGAGTTTCTGACACGCTGACCCTGCCATTGGCTGTCGCGCTGTGCTCGCGCTTGGAGTGCATCGGCCAGCGTCGACCGGCATCGCGGGGCAACCGGCCATCGGCTGGACCTGCCGGTCGTGAGGTGGTTGCTCCGCCCGCATGACGCGTACTCGCCGGGACGGCCCAGCGTCACAGTCCGGACCGGTCTTGGCGCCGGCCCACTCTCCGGGTGACCTGCAAGGTGCGATGCGTTTTGACCGACGGTGGGTGCATGGTCGGGGGTGCATGCCGCGTCCGTGCACGCGACGTCGGTGATGTCCTGCGGGACATGGCCGAGGAGTTTGCCCCGGAGACCGGTCTCCTCCGCACGGACGCCGGGAACGTTGGTGTATCCGGGCCGCCGAACCTAAGGTCGCCTGGACGGCGAAGCCCAAACAGGAAGAGGCTTCAGCCCTGGCCTGCGCAGGCGAGGTTGACGAACTCGCGGAACGTCCTGGCGGCAGGGGTGAGCGCCGTATCGGCCCGCCAGGCGAGACCGACATCCATGGTCGGGATCTCGTCCTCGATCTGGCGCCGCTCCAGGCGCTGGCCCTCCAGCGACCAGGGCCGATAAACGAGGTCGGAGAGGATGGTGACTCCCATACCCGCCGCCACCATGCTGCGCACGGACTCGACGGAGGAGGTCTTGAAGATCACCTCGGGGCGGAAGGGGGTCAGGGCCCAGTAACGCCCGGCGGTATGGCCGGCCTCGTCGACGGTGAGCATGATGTAGGGGTGCCGGGCGACGTCGCTCAGTCCCACCCGGCCCTGGCGCAGGAGCGGATGCTCGGCGGGCAGCCACAGCCGGCGCCGCGAGCGGATCAGGGTCTCGGCGGCGAGCGCGTCGCGTGCCTGGAGGTTCGAGACCAGCATGACGGCGATGTCGAGGGCACCGTCGAGCAGCGCCTGCTCGATCACGTCCCGCGGCGCCTCGAACAGGTTCAGTGTCACGCCAGGAAAGCTCGAGGCGAAGCGCGCGTGATGGCGGGGCAGGAAGTAGCCCGCCACCGTGTAGGTCACCCCGACCCGGACCGTGCCGGTGACGGCGGCGCCCGCCGCCCGCGGCTCGCGCACCGCCTCGGCCACCGCCGCCATGATGTTGCGCCCGTGAAGCAGGAAGCGGTTGCCCTCCCGCGTCAGCGCGACGCCGGCCGCGTGGCGCTCGAACAGGCGCACGCCGAGCACGACCTCGAGCTGCTGCACCGCCGCCGTCACGGCGGATTGCGACACGTTCAGTTCGACGGCGGCCTGCGAGATGCGGCCGGATTCCGCCGCCGCGATGAAGTAGCGGATCTGCTTGAGAGAGATCGACATGCCCGCCTCCCGTTCGGGCGAGGGGTATCGGATTTTTCGAAAGCTGGCACGCAGATTTCCGATTTTACAATGAGGCGAACGCTTGCAACTCTCCGATCCGCAGTCCAGCCGGAGGCAACCCGATGGTCTCGATCAACTGCGACATGGGCGAGGGCTTCGGCATCTGGCGCCTCGGCGACGACGCCGCCCTTATGCCCCACATCCACATCGCCAACGTCGCCTGCGGCTTCCACGGCTCCGACTTCAACCACATGCGGGCAACGGTGCGGCTGGCCAAGGCACACGGCGTCGCGGTCGGCGCGCATCCATCCCTGCCTGATCTCCAGGGCTTCGGCCGGCGCGAGATGAAAATCGGCCGCGAGGAGCTGACGAACTGCCTGATCTACCAGATCGGCGCGCTGAAGGGCTTCCTCGACGCGGAGGGGATGAGCCTCAACCACATCAAGCCGCACGGCTCGCTCTACGGCATGGCGGCGCGCCAGCCCGAGATCGCCGAGGCCGTCTGCGACGCCGCCGACATCTTCCGGGTGCCGATCCTCGGGATGCGCGGCACGCTACACGAGAGCGTCTATCCGGCCCGCGGCCACACGATGGTGGCGGAGTTCTACGCCGACCTCGACTACGCCGATGACGGCAGCCTCATCATCACCCGAGAGCATCCGCCGGTCGAGGCCGAGGCCGGCACCGCGCGCGTCTTGCGTGCCCTGCGCGAGGGCGTGGTGGTAACGGTCGGCGGGCGCGACGTGCCGGTCGGCCGCGAGAGCATCTGCATACATTCCGACACGCCGGGGGCGGCCGACCTCGCCCGTACCCTGCGCCAGGCTCTCCGCCGGGAGGGGCTGGAGCACGCCGCCTGATCCCTCAATCGACGGTAGGACCATCCATGGCGCTCAAGACCATCCAGGCCCCGATCCCCGGTACCTTCTACCGGGCCGCCAATCCGGGCGACCCGCCGTTCAAGACCGAGAACGACCCGGTCGCGGTCGGCGACACGATCGGGCTGATCGAGGTGATGAAGACCTTCACGCCGGTCCTCGCTGAAGAGGCTGGCACGGTGAAGGCCTTCCACGTCGAGAACGAGGACGCGGTGATGGCCGGCCAGCCGCTCTACGATCTCGAGGGCTGAGCGCCGTGACGATCCGCCGGATCTTCGTCGCCAACCGGGGCGAGATCGCCCTGCGCATCGTCCGCGCCGCCCGCGAGCTCGGGATCGAGACCGTCCAGGCGGTGAGTGCCGCCGACCGAACGATGCTGCCTGCCCGCCTCGCCGACGCCGTCGCGGAGATCGGTCCGGCCCATGCCGGCAAGTCCTACCTCAACAAGGAGGCGGTCCTGCGCGTCGCTATCGAGAGCGGCTGCGACGCTGTCCATCCGGGCTACGGCTTCCTGTCGGAGAACGCCGACTTCGCTGGACAAGTCGAGGCGGTGGGCCTCACCTTCATCGGCCCGGCGCCTGAGACGATCCGCCAGATGGGCGACAAGGCGACCGCCCGGTCGATCGCCGCACAGGCCGGCGTGCCGACGGTGCCGGGCAGCGAGGGCCGGGTCGAGGGCCTGGAAGCCGCCCGCGCTGCGGCGGACGCGATTGGCTTTCCGGTGATGATCAAGGCGGCGGCTGGCGGCGGCGGGCGCGGCATCCGGGTGGCGCGGGACTCCGACGAACTCGCGACCCTGATCCCGCAGGCGACCGCCGAGGCCAAGGCCGCCTTCGGCGACGGCGGCCTCTACCTCGAGCGGTTCGTCGCCCGGGCCCGCCACGTCGAGGTACAGGTGCTCGGCGACGGGCGCGACGCGATCCATCTCCACGAGCGCGAATGCTCGCTGCAGCGCCGGCGCCAGAAGGTGTGGGAGGAGGCGCCCGCCGCCTGCCTGTCGCCGGAGGCGAGCGAGGCGCTCTGCACCTCCGCGGTGCGACTGGCGAAAGCCGTCGGCTATCGCGGTGCCGGCACCCTCGAATACCTGTTCGACGCCGAGACCGGTGCGTTCTTCTTCATCGAGATGAACACGCGTATTCAAGTGGAGCACCCTATCACGGAGATGATCACCGGGATCGATCTCGTGCGCGAGATGATCCGGATCGCTGGGGGCGAGCCGCTTCGGTTCTCGCAAGGAGATGTGCGGCTGCGGGGCCACGCGATCGAGGTGCGGATCAACGCCGAGGATCCGGCCAACGGCTTCCGCCCGGCGCCCGGTACGATCACGGGCGTGAGCCTGCCGGGCGGGCCCGGCGTGCGCGTCGATACGATGCTCTATCCCGGCTACGCGGTGCCGCCCTTCTACGATTCGCTTCTCGCCAAGCTCGTCGTCCACGACGAGAGCCGGGAGGCTGCGCTCGCCCGCCTCGGCCGGGCGCTCGGCGAACTCGCCGTCGAGGGTCTGCCGACCACCGCCGCCCTGCACCGGGCGCTGCTGGCCGACCCCGCCGTACGAGCGGGCGAGGTTCACACCCGCTGGCTCGAAGCCTGGCTCGACGCCAATCCGCTCAACGCCTGAGGAGACCTCGCGACCCATGCGCTACACGTTCGGTGGCGACGAGCACGTCTTCGTCGAGGTCGACGAGGCGATGTCCCTCGAAGCCTTCTTCCGCAGCCTCTCGATCACCAACGCGGTGCGCGACAGCCGCATCCGCGGCGTCACCGAGATCTGCCCGGCCAATGCCTCGTTCCAGATCAAGTTCGACCCCGACGTCATCGCCCCCGACGACCTGCTGCGGGAACTGAGGAGCCTGGAGGGCGCCGGATCCGGCGGGGCCGAGCTGAAGACCCGGATCGTCGAGATGCCGGTCTTCTACGACGATCCCTGGACCCGCGAGACCCTGATGCGCTTTCGCGAGCGCCACCAGGATCCGGGCGCGACCGACCTCGAATACACTGCGCGGATCAACGGCTACCCGGACGTGCCGTCGCTGATTGCGGCGCATGCCGGCTCGCCGTGGTTCGTTTCGATGGTCGGGTTCGTAGCCGGCCTACCGTTCCTGTATCAGATGGTCGAGCGCGACAAGCAGATCCAGGCGCCGAAATATCTCCGCCCGCGTACCGACACGCCGAAGCTCACCGTCGGCCATGGCGGCTGCTTCGGGGCGATCTATTCGGTGCGGGGCGCCGGTGGCTACCAGATGTTCGGCATCACCCCGATGCCGATCTACGATCCGAAACAAACGATCAGCTACTTGCGCGATTTCATGATCCTGTTCCGGCCGGGCGACATCGTGAAGTTCCGCCCCGTCGGGCGGGACGAGTACGACGCGGCGGTGGAGGAGGTCGAGGCCGGGCGGTTCACCCCGCTGATCCGGGAGGTCGATTTCTCGCTCGCCGCGTTCCAGGCCGATCCCACCGGGACCAACGCCGCGCTCCTGAGGGTACTCCATGGCTGAGACCGCATCCATGATCGAGATCGTCAAGCCCGGCCTGTCGACCACGGTGCAGGACCTCGGTAGGCCCGGCTACTACCATCTCGGCATCCCGCTCTCCGGGGCGATGGACCGGGAATCCCTGATCGCCGCCAACCTCCTCGTCGGCAACGACGACGGCGCGGCCGGGCTCGAGGCGGTGTTTCTCGGGCCGGAAATCCGGTTCACGGCCGACGCGACGGTGGCCGTCACGGGTGCCGAGATGCCCCCGAGGCTCGACGGCGTCGAGCAGCCGGGCTGGACCGCCCTGCCGGTGCGGGCCGGGCAGGTCCTGTCCTTCGGCTTCCTCAAGGCCGGAGCCCGGGCCTATATCGCGGTGTCGGGTGGTATCGACGTGCCGATGGTACTGGGCTCGCGGGCGACCTACGCGCTTGGCGCGCTCGGCGGCCACGAGGGGAGGGCGCTGAAGGCCGGCGACCGGCTCGCGGTCGCGCAAGGACACCAAGCAGGGCAAGGGTGCCCGGTGGGCGAGGGGCGCAGCCTCCCGGCGGCCTTGCGCCGCAAGGCTGAGCCGGTGCTGCGGATGCTGCCCGGCCTCTACGACCACCGGGTCACCGCGGACGCAACTGAGCGCTTTCTCTCCGACACCTGGAAGGTGGCGCCTGAGGCCGACCGAATCGGTTACCGCTTCCGCGGCGGCCATCCCCTCGACTTCGTGCCCCGCGAACCGCCTTTCGGCGCCGGCTCCGACCCGTCGAACATCGTCGACAGCTGCTACCCCTACGGTTCGATCCAGGTCCCGGGCGGCACCGAGCCGATCGTGCTGCACCGCGACGCGGTGTCGGGCGGCGGCTACTTCATGATCGGCACGATTATTGCTGCGGACATGGACCTGATCGGGCAGCTCCAGCCGCACCAGCCCGTGCACTTCGCCCGTTCGGACATGGCTCGGGCGCTGGCAGCGCGGAAGGGGAACACGGAGCGGCTCGCCCGCATCCGGGACGCTCTTACGTGAGCGGGGCGATCGAGACTCATGAAGCAACCCGGAGGCCTCGTCCCCGGGCCATCGGCGCCGCAGCCACGCGCGTGAAGACGAGTGCGCTGAAGATCAAGTCTTCGCGCACTCCCGTGCAAGAGTGGAGCGCCAGAACGCCGTCTACTGTGCTGGCTTGAGCCGGCAAACCGGAGCAGGCCTCACCCCCGGACGGTACAGGGCATGAGGAGGATCGGCCGATGCGAACCGCGTTCACGACCGCTCATGCCGAACCGGCCGAGCGCAAGCGCGCCTGGAGCGAAGCGGTCACCCGGACCTATTTTCCGCTCGAACTGGCGTTTCGCCCCGGGCCGGCCTTCTCCGGCGCCCTCGAGGTCTGGAGCCTCGGCGACCTCGCGATCTCCCGCAACGTTTCGGACGGCCTCGTCTACCGTCGCCACGCCCGCCACCTGCTCCAGGACCACGACGAGAGCTTCCTCATCACCGTGCCGGAGCGGGCGGAGGTGAGCTTCCGCCAGGACGGCCGGGACGTGCGCTGCCGGCCCGGCGCCTTCCTGATCGAGCGCAGCCACCTGCCCTATGAGTTCGCCCATGCTGAGCCGAATTCGCTCTGGGTGCTCAAGGTTCCGAGTCCGGTCCTGCGCGCCCGGATCGGGGCGCCCGAGCGCCTCGCCACTTTGAGCTTCGATGCCACGCAGGGCGTCGGCGCCCTCTTCGTCGACATGTTGCGGCTGACCGCGCCGCGGGTGGAGGAACTGGATGAGGCGGCGCGGGCCACGGCCGGGCGGCACCTCGTCGATCTCCTGGCGCTCGCGGCCGAGGCCGACCCGCGCACGCTGGGCAGCCAGGCCTCCTCTGTCCAGGGCGCACATCTGCACCGGGTCGAGCGCTACATCCGCGCCCACCTCGCCCGGCCCGATCTCGGGCCGCAGGGCATCGCCGAGGCCTGTGGCCTGTCGGTGCGCTACCTGCATCAGCTGTTCGAGACCCAAGGGAACAGCGTCTGCGGCTTCATCCGCCGCCAGCGGCTGGCGATGTGCGACGAGGCGCTGCGCGACCCGGCCTGCCGGAATTCGCTCTCCGAGATCGCCTATCGCTGGGGTTTCGGCGACCAGGCCCAGTTCAGCCGCCAGTACCGGGCGGAGTTCGGCTGCACCCCGCGGGAGGCGCGGGCTGCGGCGCGGGGGTGAGAGGGCGCCCGTCCTCTTCCTACCGCCGGCGCCTCTTACCCTCGGCATCATCCTGGAGTCGCGAAAGCGGAACCCGGGATTCATAACCGCTGACGCTCCAAGACGAACCGGAACGCGGCTGCCAGATCCTGCCCCGTCAGCGGTGATGGATCCCGGGTTTTCGCCTTTGGCAAGCCCTGGGGTGACGAAGGATGCAAGTCATGGGCGGCGAGCCGCGATCGCTTGTCGAACGAATACTTCTATAAAGAGGAGTTTCCATCGTGCAGGACCTGCGCGTGGCCGTCGATGTCGGCGGCACCTTCACCGATATCTGCATCATGGACGAGGCGACCGGGCTTATCCGGATCGAGAAGACCGCCTCGTCGCGCGATCCGATCGACGGCATCCTGGCGGGCGTCGACAAGGCCGGCATCGACCTGTCCCGGGTGGCCTTGTTCTCCCACGGCACCACGGTAGCGACGAACGCCCTCATCACCCGGCGCCTGCCGCGCACCGCGATGGTCTGCACGGCTGGCTTTCGCGACGTGATCGAGATCCGGCGCGCCAACAAGGAAGACCTCTGGGACACCTACAAGGATGTGGTGCGCCCCTACGTGCCTCGGCGCGACCGCCTCACTGTGCCCGAGCGGATCGACGCGCAGGGCGCGATCGTCACGCCCCTCGACGAGGCGGAGGCACGCCGGGTCGCCAAGGTCCTGCGCCGCCGCGAGGTCGCGGCGGTCGCGATCTGCTTCATGAACGCTTACGTCAACGGCGCCCACGAGCGCCGGATGAAGGCGATCCTGGAGGAGGAGCTGCCGGGCGTGCCGGTCTCGATCTCGTCGGGCGTGCTGCCGGAGATCTTCGAGCACGAGAGGTTCTCGACGACCGTCGTCAACGCCGCGCTCAGCCCCGTCGTCGTCAACTACACCACCCGCCTCGGCGAGCGCCTGCGGGAGGGGGGCTACGCCCGCGACCTGCTCCTGCTGCACACCGGCGGCGGGGTGATGACGCCGGGCAGCGTCAAGGACTTCGCGGCGCGGCTTGCGGGTTCGGGCATCGCGGCGGGTGCCATCGCCAGCCGCCACATCGCCGGCCTGTGCGGCTACCAGAACTCGATCGGCCTCGACATGGGCGGCACCTCGACCGACGTGTCGCTGGCCTACGAGGGCCAGTCGCGGGTGACCAAGGACTGGCACATCGAGTTCGGCTATCCGATCCGCTTCGCGTCGATCGAGGTCCTGACCATCGGGGCCGGCGGCGGGTCGCTGGCCTGGACCGACGAGGCGGGCTCCTTGCGCAACGGCCCGCAATCGGCCGGCGCTTTTCCGGGGCCGGCCTGCTACGGCAACGGCAACCGCCAGCCGACCAACAGCGACGCTAACGTGGTGCTCGGCCGCCTCGGCACGAGCCTGGCCGGCGGCAAGATCACGCTCGACAAGGAACTGGCGGCGCAGGCCGTGCGCCAGGGCGTCGCCGAGCCCTTCGGCCTCTCCCTGCCGGAGGCCGCCGATGCGATCCTGCGGGTCGCCAACGCCAACATGTCGGACGCGGTGCGGCTGATCTCGATCAGCCGCGGCTACGACCCGCGCGACTTCGCCCTCGTCGCCTTCGGGGGGGCGGGCGCCCTGCATGGGGTCGACATCGCCCGGGAACTGGCGATCCCGGTGGTGATCGTGCCGCCCAATCCCGGCGTCACCTCGGCGCTCGGCTGCCTCCTCGTCGACATCCAGCACGACTTCTCGGAGAGCTACCTCGTCGGTGCCGCGGAGGCCGATCCGGCCGCGATCGAGGCGGAGTTCGGCCGCCTCGAAGCGGAGGCGCTGGCCCGCCTCGCCCACGAGGGGGTGCCCGAGGGCGACATCGTGCTCCAGCGCAGCATCGACATGATGTACCAGGGCCAGTGGCGCTCGCTGGCGGTGCCGGCGCCGCGGCCGATCGGGGCGATCGCCGAACTCACCGAGGCGTTCCACCGCCACCACGAGCGCGAGTACAATTTCCGCCGCGACGACGCGCCGGTCGGGTTCTTCCGCCTCAACCTCAAGGCGGTCGGCGTGGTACCGAAGGCCGCGCTCGCCACCCACGAACCGACCGGCGCGACGCCCGAGCCGACGAGCCGCCGCCCGGTCTGGTTCGACGGCGCCGCCCACGACACCCCCGTCTACGACCCCACTACCCTGCCGGCGGTCTTGCGCCGCGCGGCCCCGGCGGTGGTCGAGCAGGTCGATTCGACCGTCCTGGTCCCGCCCGGCACCAGCGCGGAGGTCGACCGCTACCTCAACATCCTGATCCGGGTGAAGGAGTGACCGTCATGGCCGAGACCCTCGACCCCGTTACCTTCGAGGTGCTGAAGAACGCCTTCATCACCAGCGTCGATCAGATGGGCGAGCAGATCCTGCGGACCTGCTACTCCTTCGTGATCTACAACCGCGACTTCTCGAGCGCGCTGCACGACGCGCACGGCCATTCGGCGGCGCAGGGCAACCAGGACATCGCGGTCCATGTCGGCACCCTGCACTTCACCTGCCAGGACGTGATGCGGGCCTTTGCCGGCGACATACATCCCGGCGACGTCTTCGCGATCAACGATCCGTATGCCGGCGGCACCCATTTCTGCGACGTGCGGCTGATCCGGCCGATCTTCGCCGACGGCAAGATCATCGCCTTCAGCCAGTCGAACGGGCACTGGTCCGACGTCGGCGGCAGCGTGCCGGGTTCGTTCGACGTCACCGCCCACGACATGTTCCGCGAGGGCCTGCGCATCACCCCGGTGCGGCTGTTCTCGAAGGGCCGCTTCTGCGCCGACGTCGCCTGCCTGATCGCCGCCAATACCCGCGACCCGGCCTCGATCATCGGCGACATCCAGGCCCAGGCCGAGGCGACCCAGGTCTGCGAGCGCGAGATCCTGCGCCTCGTCGGGAAATACGGCCGCGAGACCGTCGAGACGGGGCTCGCCGCGGTCCAGGATTACGTCGAGCGCGCGGTGCGCCAGCGCCTCGCCGCGCTCCCCGACGGCGAGTGGGAGACGGTGGACTTCATCGACCGCGACCCGAGCGGGCCGGAGGGTATGATCCCGATCCGGATCAAGATGACGATCCGGGGCGACTCGGTCACCTACGACTTCACCGGCAGCCACCCGACCATCGGGTCGATCTACAACTCGGCCTTCGGCGCCACCTTCTCGGCGGTGGCGGCGGGCATGAAGACCTTCTTCCCCGACCTGCCCCTCAACAGCGGCTTCTACCGCGCCTTCTCGATCATCGCGCCGGAGGGCTCGATCGTCGACGCCAAGTGGCCGGTGGCCGTCACCGGCTTCCTGATGCCGTTCGAGAAGATCATGAACTCGATCTACGAGATGTGGTCGCGGATCATGCCCGAGCGGGCCATCGCCTGCGCGTTCAACCTCGAATACCTGCTGACCGGCGGCCGCGACGGGCGCCGGGCCGACAAGCCGATCTACATGTTCTACGACTGGCTGCCCGGCGGCTGGGGCGGTCGCAACGGCCGGGACGGCAGCAACGTCACCACCGCCTGCTTCGGCACCGGGCTGATGTCGCAGCCGGTCGAGGGCCAGGAGCGGGCGAATCCGATCCTGACCACCGAGTACGAGATCCTGACCGATTCCGCCGGGCCCGGGCGCTGGCGCGGTGGCGCCGGGGTGCGCAAGACCTCGGTGATGCTCGAGGCCGAGGGCAGCGTCATCTCCTATATCTGCGACCGGGAACGGGCGGTGGTTTGGGGCATCGAGGGCGGTCTGCCCTCGAT
>JAEWKL010000096.1 GCA_023386115.1 Pseudomonadota bacterium | reverse complement strand
GGGCCTGGCGGCGGGCGCCGGAGCCTTGCGCTGGTCGGTGGCGGCGCTCACCGTCGCGCTGCCGGCTCTCGTCGGCATCCAGGCCCTGCACGGGCTGACCTTCGCGCTGCTGCACCTCGCGGCGATGCGGATCCTCGGCCAGACGGTGCCGCCCGCCCTCGCGGCGACGGCCCAGACCCTCTACGGCACGCTCGGCCTGGGCCTCGCCACCACCCTGGTGACCCTGGCGGCCGGCCCGCTCTACGGCGCCCTCGGGGCGGGGGCGTTCTGGGTCATGGCGGGGCTCTGCGGGGCGGCGCTGCTCCTGGTGCCGGGTCTGCAGGACGGGGCGACGGCCGTGTCGGACGACCGAACGGACTAGTATGCCCGGATCATTGTAATGGTACGACGGGGCATGCCTTAAGCGTGGGTCACCGGAGACCGCACGATGGCGCCGTCGCCCAAGGACACGTCCGAGACCAAGCCCGAGACCGATCCGGAGCGGACCGATCCCGCGCGCGCCGAGGCGCCCTCCCTGCCGGCCGACATCCAGGCCCATCTCGGGGCGGCGTTGCGCGCCGCCTACGACGACGCGGCGCTCATGCCCTGTGCGCACCTGGAGGCGCTGGTCGCTCGCCTCGCTACGGCCCTGGCGGGGCTCGACACCGCCTCGGCCGACGCCTTCCGCCGCGACCTCCTGGAGGAGGTGCCGCGGCTGCGGCGCCGGGCCGTGACCCTGTGCAACGACCGCACCCGCGCCGACGACCTCGTGCAGGAGACCCTGCTCAAGGCCTGGGCGGCGCAAGGTCGGTTCGCCCCCGGCACCCAGCTCTCGGCCTGGCTCTACACCATCCTGCGCAACAGCTTCTATTCCGAGCACCAGAAGCGGGCCCGCGAGGTCGGCGATCCCGACGGGCTGTTCGCCGCGAGCCTGGTCTCCCTGCCGGCGCAGCAGGGCAATCTCGAGCTGCGCGACGTGCAGACCGCCCTCGATCGCCTGGTGCCGGACCAGCGCGAGGCGCTGCTGCTCTCCGCCGTGCACGACCTCTCCTACGAGGACATCGCGACCGCCATGGCGTGCCGGGTCGGCACCGTGAAGAGCCGGATCAACCGCGCCCGGGCGCGCCTCGCCGAATTGCTGGGCTGACGGGACGCCCGGCCGGCCTATCGGTTGCAGCCGATGCAGATGCCGGTGTCGATCCGATCGTCGACGCGCTCCTCGCGGGTGCGGTCGTCGATGCGGCGCTCCAGGCGCTGCTCGGCCCCGCCGGGATGCGGCACGGTCTGGCCGACCGAGCTGGTATTCGGCGCCGTGATGGTGGAGCGCGGCCCACCACCGGTGCCCGTCTGGTCGGGGAGCCCCTGCGCCTGGGCAAGGGAGCCGATCGGGACGAGCGCACTGACGAGGAGCACGCAGGTGAGCAAACGCGATGCAGGCATGATGGGCTCCTGTCGCAGGAGAACCTGACTCCAAGGGGCCGACGCGGCCGCCCACAGACCCTAACGCGGCAGGGGCGCGGCCGTTGCGCCGGCTCCCGTCCGCGCGTGATGTCCGCTCAGGATCGCCGCCGGGAGACCGGATCCTCGCGGGTATCGGGATGATGACCGAACACGCCGACGGCGACCAGGACGGCAACGAGCCCCAGGGCGATCAGGAACACCTGCATCTCAACTCCTTCGCGCGGGACGGGTCGCGACCGGACCCCGCGCACTCCCTTTCAAGATCCGCGCCACCTTCTTCCGGGTGGCGATAGCCGCCGCCCCATGACGACAGGACGACAGCCCCCATACTGTGCATGCAGTGCGACCGAGATGCAAAGACATGAGGCCGACCCGCCAGGCCAAGCCCCGCCAGGCCAGGTCCCGCCAGGCCAGGTCCCGCCAAGCCCCGCTCTGCCAAGCCTGGCGCTGCCAAGCTTAGCGCTGCCAAGCCTGGCGGCCCTCCAATGGGCAGCCCTGCGCATCGGCGTGGCGCCCTTTTGACCGCCGCAGGATTCCGGGCGGGAACGGCGGCCCGCTCCTGCCGTTGCCCCGGTCCGATCGCATCCCGAACCGCGGACACACACCCTCATGCCGACGCGCACCCTACTCGCCCTGTCCTTCGCGCTCGTGACCGGCGCCGCCGCCGCCCAGGGCATCAACAACGGCAGCGGCGCCGCCCCGTCCTCGACCGGCAACACCGGGTCGGGCATGGCGAGCCAGCCGCCGGGCACCGGCATCGGCGGCAACAACCCGGGCAGCATGGGCTCGACCGGCTCGCAGGGGTCGAGCGGCGGCAATATGGGCCCCGGCCCGACCGTGCAGCGCGACGGCCCGACCGGCAGCGGTTCGCCCGGCACCGGCCCCGGTTCGCAGAAGAACGGCACCGCGCGCTGACGGCAGGCGCGTTCCGCGCGTCCGGCCGACACCTGCGTCCCGCGCATTTGTCAGCGCGGGCGCGCACCCCTACGAGACCGTCTCGTCAGCCTCCCGAAGGGGATCCGCCATGCGCATCACCGCCATCCGCGACGTCGTCGCGCCGATCAAGTCGGACATCGCCAACGCCTGGATCGACTTCTCGACCATGACGGCGAGCGTGGTCGCGGTGGTGACCGACGCCGTGGTCGACGGGCGCCCGGTCGTCGGCTTCGGCTTCAACTCGAACGGCCGCTACGCGCCGCAAGGCCTCCTGCGCGAACGCTTCATCTCGCGCCTGCTCGCGGCGGCCCCCGCGGACCTCCAGGGCGAGGACGGGCTCATCGACCCGCACCGGGCCTGGGCGGCGATGATGAGGAACGAGAAGCCCGGCGGCCATGGCGAGCGCTCGGTGGCGGTCGGGGTGCTCGACATGGCCCTGTGGGACGCGCTCGCCAAGGCGAAGGGCGTGCCGCTGTGGCGGCTGCTCGCCGACCGCAACCGCGGGGGTGAGGCCGATCCGAAGGCCTGGGTCTACGCCGCCGGCGGCTACTACTATCCGGGCAAGGGCCTCGACGCCCTCAAGGACGAGATGCGCTCCTATCTCGACCGCGGCTACAGCACCGTGAAGATGAAGGTCGGGCTGGTGCCGCTCGAGGAGGACATCGCCCGGATCGAGGCGGTCCTGAGCGTGCTCGGCGGCGACGGGTCGCGCCTCTGCGTCGACGTCAACGGCCGCTTCACGCTCGAAGAGGCGATCCGCTTCGGCCGGGCGGTCGCGCCTTTCGGGCTGCGCTGGTACGAGGAGCCGGTCGATCCTCTCGACTACCTGGCCCATGCGGCGCTCGCCACGACCTATGACGGGCCGCTCGCCACCGGCGAGAATCTCTTCTCGCACCAGGACGCCCGCAACCTGATCCGCCATGGGGGCCTGAGGCCGGACCGGGACATCCTGCAATTCGATCCCGCCCTGTCCTACGGGCTGGTCGAGTACCTGCGCACCCTCGAGGTTCTGCGCGCCCATGGCTGGTCGCCGCGCCGCTGCGTGCCCCATGGCGGCCACCAGTTCGCCCTCAACATCGCGGTGGGCCTCGGGCTGGGCGGCAACGAGAGCTACCCGGACGTCTTCGCCCCCTTTGGCGGCTTCGCCGATGCGGTGCCGGTGGAGGACAGCCGGGTCGCGATGCCCGACGTGCCCGGCATCGGCTTCGAGGCGAAGAGCGCGCTCTACGCGGTGATGCGGCCGCTGGAGCGGGAGTGATACGGGTTCCGAACGGATCGTTCGGAACCCGTATGACCGCCCGGCCCGCGCTCCTCTCCGACCTGCCGTCGCTCCTCGCGCTGTTCGCCGCCTCCGAGGTCAGCGCGGTCGCCGCGCCGCCGGCGCGGGCCGAGCGCCTGTGGCAGGAGACCTTGGCGCATCCGGGGATCGCCGTCTTCGTCGCCGACGACGGCGGCTGCATCGCGGCGACCGGCATGCTCGTCACCGCACCGAACCTCCTGCGGGGCGGCCGCTCCCATGGCTTCCTGGAGAACGTTGTCACCCATCCCGAATACCGGGGGCGGGGGCATGGCCGGGCCGTCGTCGGGGCGGCCCTCGCCCGGGCCTGGGCGAGCGGCTGCCACCACGTCCTGATGCAGAGCGGACGGGCCGATCCGCGGGTGCACGCCTTCTACGAGAGCCTGGGCTTCGTGCCGGGCCGACGGACGGCCTACGTCGCGACGCGGCCTGCCGCACCGGCCGGCTGATCGCGTCGTCCGCGCGACGGGCCGGAGCCGCACCTGATCGCCGGCGGCGGGCGCGGCCCATCACGCCCGCACGTTCGATACGTCTATACAAATCAACTATTCATTCCTGTAGTTAATGAATACCTCGCGCCCGAAAATCCTCATCCCACGTATCGTCTCGCCGGATGCAGGGCGGAGGGAGCCCGTCCGATGATGAAGCGGCCCGCGGGATCTTTCGCTCGTCCGGCGGGCGCAGGTATGGTGCCCGCAAAACGACTGCATTGACCGGCCTCGCTGGAGAGGCGCACAAGGCCGGGACGGGGCCCGGCCACCCGGGGGTCGAGCGGGGCTGACGGGAGAAGCGGACCACCATGATCGGGGACGTCGAGGGAAGACGCGGCGCCGGGACGGCGCGGCCGTCCCCGCCGGTGACGGCGGACCTGGTCGGCACCTGGTCTTGGGACATCGCCGGCGACCGGATGCATGCGGACGACGTCGCCGGCAGCCTGTTCGGGGCCGATCTCGACCGCCTGGCGAAGGGCGCACCCTTGCGGGTCTTTGCGGCCTGCATCCATCCCGACGACCGCGACGCCGTCATCGCCCGGATGCAGCACGGCGCGGCGGAAGGCGGATCCTTCGTGGCCGAATTCCGGGTGCGGGATGCCGCCGGCCGGACGCTGTGGGTGCTCTCCCGCGCCCGCTACGAGCGCGGCCGCAACGGCCGCCCGGCCCGGGCGCACGGCATCCTGGTCGACATGACCGGCAGCGCGCTGAGCGAGACCGCCTACGACCACTGCGTCGATGCGGGACCGGACTGTCCCCTGGAGCGGGCCGCCGAGGCCTGCATCGCCGCCCGCGAGGCGCTGGCGCATGCGGGCCGGCCGTTCCTCCTGAAGATCCTCGACATGCTGCTCCTGGAGCTCGGCCGGGAGATCGGCAAGGGCCTGCGCCGGGCCACCCTGCGCCGCCTGAGCTGACGAGAGCGGCGCAGCGCACCGCCCGACGGGGCGACGCGCCGCATCGCGCCGCCTTGTGGGCCGGGGCCGGGCTGGGTATGGGCCGGGACTCGAGGGCCGTCCGGCCCGCCAGAGATCCGACGGGCGATGATCGGCAAGCTGAAGGGCGTCGTGGATTCCTACGGCGAGGATTTCGTGATCCTCGACGTGCACGGCGTCGGTTACGTGGTGCATTGCTCGGCCCGCACGCTGCAGCGGCTGCCCCCCATCGGCGAGGCGGCGGAACTGGCGATCGAGACCCATGTGCGCGAGGACATGATCCGCCTCTACGGCTTCCGGGCCGATGCGGAGCGCGAGTGGTTCCGCCTGCTCCAGACGGTGCAGGGCGTCGGCACCCGGGTCGCCCTCGGGGTGCTCTCGGTGATGGAGCCGGGCGACCTCGCCACCGCCATCGCCACCGGCGACAAGGGCGCGGTCGCCCGCGCCCCCGGCGTCGGCCCGCGGCTGGCCGCCCGGCTGGTGGCCGAGCTGAAGGACAAGGCCCCGGCCTTCTCCGCCGTCGATCCGGCCCTGATCCAGCTCACCGGGGCGGTGGAGGACAACACCGCGCCCCAGCCGGTGGCCGACGCGATCTCGGCGCTCGTCAATCTCGGCTACGCCCAGGTCCAGGCCTCGGCGGCGGTGGCCGCGGCGCTCAAAGGGGCCGGCGAGGGCGCGGCGGCGATGGAGGCCAAGACCCTGATCCGGCTCGGCCTGCGCGAACTGGCGCGGTGACCGGATGTCAGGCGATCAGACGCTGAAGTCGAACACCGCCGCCTGGCCGCCCTTCGGTGTGCGGCCGCTGCCGCTCGCGCCGTAACCGCTCGCTTGGGCCTGCGCCTGCGAGGCCTGCAGCGACTTGAGGAAGCTCGCGAGGAGATCGCCGGTCTCCGTGGTGGCGGAGGCCGCGTCGGTCGAGCC